>JASHQW010000058.1 GCA_030038875.1 Gammaproteobacteria bacterium
TCTCCCTGGGAGCTCGACTCCCCTGAAGGGCCCACGAAGACTACGTGGTTGATAGGCTGGGTGTGTACGGCCAGTAATGGCTTCAGCTAACCAGTACTAATTGCCCGTGAGGCTTGACCATATAACCTCAAGTGGTCTGATCCACGTGAGGATCGATGCCGATGGAGCGATTCCATCGTGAACGCGACGAGCGTCGAAACAGAAACGAACCGGATTGGAGGCGCATGGGCCGCGCCGTAAAAGCGCGGCCCGTGAACCTCAAACAGATTGCCTGGCGGCCATAGCGAGTGGGAACCACCCGATCCCATTCCGAACTCGGAAGTGAAAACGCTCTGCGCCGATGGTAGTGTGCCTTTCAGGCATGCCAGAGTAGGTCACCGCCAGGCTTCAAACAGAAAGCCCCTGAGATCGAAAGGTCTCAGGGGCTTTTTACTTTCTTCGCGAGGCACTCCGCGGAACGCCGGAACGCCCGCGCGCCGAACGGTTGGCCGGCAACGCCGGTAGTGCAACGGATTTTTCGCTCGTGATCCCCGCCGCCGTAAACTCAAACGCCCGCAGCCTGCACGATCCTGGAGGGACACATGCTTCGACCGGCCGCCGCGCTCTGCTCGATTCTTCTCCTGTCTCTCGCACACGCGGCATTTGCCGATCCCGCCGCCGTCACCCTCACCTACGCACCCTGCGGAGGAATGATCTGCCTTTCCGTGACGCTCGCCGACGGCAGGAACCACGTTCTGCTCCTCGACACCGGGAACGTCAACAGCTGGCTCACCGCCGAGACTGCCCGCGCCCTCGGACTCAAGCTCGAGCCGATCGAGCAGGACGGTAAGGCGCTGCCGGGCCTCTTCCGCCTCGGCGCGCAGAGCGTGTCTCTGCAGGGACGGGCGCTCTCGGGCAGGTTCCTCGCGCTCGAGCGCGAGCAGACCGGTGAGCTGCCTGCGGGGGTCGAAGGCGCTCTCGCTTATACCTTATTCAAAGACAAGGTTCTGCAAATCGATTACCCGCATCTCACGCTGCGGATGCTCGAGCCGCAGCAGGCGGGCGGCGCGGGGTCGGGCAGCGAGCTCAAGCTGATCACCTTCGGCAAGCAAGGGCCGCCGATCGTGGTAGGCCGCGGATTCAGCATCAACGGCAAACCGGCGAGTGCGCAGATCGACACCTGCTATACGGGCACTCTTCTGGTCTACACCGACGCCATCCCGGAGCTCGGCCTCGAGCGTGCCGCGGGCCAGGGGCGGCCGCGGTATTTCCCCTACACCGACGGCGGCGTCAACATGAACGAGGCCACCGCGGAGACGATCGCGTTCGGAGCCTACGTCCTCGCACCACGCCCGGCGATCGTCTATTTCCCGGGGACGGGCCGAAATCCCGTGCACGAGCCGGACGGCCTCTTCGAGGCGACGGTGGGCAACGCGCTGTTTGCGCACAGCGTCGTCACACTCGACTTTCACGCCATGAGATTCAGCGTGCAGCCGGGATAGGTGGCACGAGCGCGGGTCAATCTTCAGCGGAAGGCGGCCCGTACTTCGCCGCCATCTGCTCGACGATGCGTGCGGTGTGGACCACCGTGCGCTCGTGAATCCCGACACCGATCGTCTCCTCGCCGTCCATCGCCCACACGCGAAAGAAGATCCGGCGGCCGTCGATACGCATGACCTCCGCGTGGCCCACGACCTCGCGGCCGACCGGCGTCGCCACCAGATGGCGCACGTCGATGCGCGTGCCGACGGCGCTCTCGCCCTCGCCGAGGTACTGCTTGATGGCATTCAGCGCGGCGTTTTCCATGATGAGAATCAGGTAAGGAGTCGAGAACACCGGCGGCAGGATGCTGTCCTTGAAGCGGTTCGCCAGATGTGCCGGCAAGACGCGATGCACATAGCGGCCCTGAGCGCCGTTCGGAATCGGCTTCATGTCGGAACGACATTGGACCTCCGGCATATGCCCGTCAATCCAATCGGGGAAACTCGTCGGCCCGGTTTAGACTTGCAGCCATGCTGGATCCTGAAGGCGCACAGGCGCTCGCCCGATACAAAGCCTGGGCCGACGATCTCACCCTCGGCGCAGTTGCGGCGCTCCCTCCCGGGGAGGCGGCGCGCGAACGCCCGACGCTCTTCAAGAGCATCATCGGCACGCTCAACCACAGCTACGTCGTCGACCTCATCTGGCAGGCGCATCTCGAAGGGCGCGAGCATGGATTCACGGCGCGCAACGTCGTGCCGTACCCCGAGCTCGAGGCGCTCACCGCCGCGCAGCGCCGGGCGAACGGCTGGCTGCTCGCCTGGAGCGAGGCGCAATCCTCCGCCAGCCTGCGCGAGGAGACCAGATTCCGAATGGTCTCGGGAGAGCAGATGAGGATGGCGCGCGGCGAGATCCTCCTGCACATCGTCAATCACGCGACCTACCACCGCGGCTGGGTTAGCGATCTCTTCTTTCAGATTCCCGCAAAACCCCCGACGACCGACTGGAACGTGTTCCTGAGTGTGACGCGCTAGTCGCGCCCCTGCCGCGGGTCCTCCAGCAGGCGCGCGCGCGGAAAATCCCCGAGGGTTTCGATGACGAGCGCCGCGCCTTGTGAGGTCAGAAGGCTTGCGTGGTCCGCGGTGGCACCGATGCCGACGATACAGCCAGCTCCCGCGGCCAGCGCCGACGCCACACCCGAGACCGCATCCTCGACCACGACGCAGCGGTGCGCTTCGAGTCCGATCTTGCTTGCGGCCGCCAGGTACATGTCGGGCGCCGGCTTTCCGGGGCGAACTCCGTCGTCGTAGACGAGCTTACCGGCGTCGAACCACCGGTCCAGGTGCAGGTGCCGGATGTAGAACCTCACATTGGTGATACCGGACGAGGTGGCTATCGTGCGCGGCGTGCCGGCGCGCACCAGCGAATCGAGCAGGTCCTGCGCGCCCGGTGAGAGCGTCAGCCGGCCCGGAGTAGTGAGGCACAGATCCCGGAAGATCGACTCCTTCACTTCGATCCACTCGGCCAGCTCCGGTCCCGTGATGTCGCGACCCGCAAGGTAGCTCAATACGTAAGCGTTCGCTCGTCCGTGCATGTGCCAGGCGAACTCTTCGCCGCTCATCTCCCGACCCCGCAGCTGCCTCGCGACGACCTGCCAGGACTTCTCCTGCAGGTCGGAGTCGAAAAACAGCACGCCGTTGAAGTCGAAGATGATGCCCTGGTATCTCATTCAGAAGACCTCGAACCCTTGCTAGTGCGCAGGAGGTAGGTCATTTGGCTCATTTTCGTAACACAAACGCAACGCAAAGACCCCCGTACGGAGGGGTTAACGTGTCCCGCGTCTTCGGGCGACCCGCTGTCATCGTTCGCGGGTTGCGCCGCACAAGCTATAGGCGGAGACTGCCATCCGGGGCAAGGAAACAAAGAGCAGCCGAAGCAGCTGCACCGGTACGTGCCGGCAGGGATACACGTGATTCTTCGAGCCTACAAGCATGCGCGACTTATGGAGGAATCCGAGTCGCGGGTGGAGATGACGGCGAAATCGGTGGCGCCGGCGGATATCCTCGTGGCGCAGCGGGTACTCGAGCGCCCGGAGGAATTCACCCGCTGGGAAGCCCAGCACGACCGGCTCATGCGCCCGGTGTCCACGCACGGCCACCTCTCTCAGCAGATTGTGGCGCTGCGGGCGACGGCCTTGTCACTGGTGCATCGCAAGGCGCTCTTCGAGTACCTGCGTCAGCGGCAGCTCGCCGGCGCCAAGCGCAGGAAGCTCCTCGCCGTCTTCTACGGCTGCGCCGACTACACCAACGCGCTGCTCACGGAGCACGGCAACTACGTGCGCAGCAGCTCGAGCTACCTGTGCACGCAGCACCTCGCCGAGCATCTGATGCACGACCCGGCGCTCGATGAGCCGCTCGAGCTCTACGAGGAGTGGTACACGGAATATTTCCACGCCTTCTGCGACGTCGAGATCGCCGAGACCGAGGAAGAGAAGCAGGCGTGCCTCGCCCAGGAGTCGCTCAAGCCGCTGCTCAAATACCGTGTGACCGAGGCGCGCAAGGCGATCCTCACCATGCCGCAGACTCCGCGCGAGTGGCGCGAGCTGCGCATCCGCCGGCCCACCGGCGACACGCAGCGCCTCAGGGCACTCGCCTTGATCTCGAAGCAGAGCCCGAAGTAGTGAGCCGCGGCTGCACGAGCGCGCGTGCGGCGCGGCGCCGGAGTCAGCGGGAGAAGGTTCCGGCCGCGGGGCTGCGGCTCAGCGCTTCTTGAATGGAGTCTTAGGCGGCGGCGGCTTCTTCGATCCGACCCGCGTGCCGTAGGGATCGTATCCGCCGCCCGCGTCCACATCGTCCTCGAGCTTGAGCTCGTTGTCTTCCTTGTGATCCTCGACCTTGAGCTCGGGCACCTCGAGCCTCTTGAGCAGCGCCGAGGTGCTCTCGATTGCGTGACGGCCGGTGTCCTTGACCCACTGCCACACCGCGTTGCCGCGCGAGTCGTGCACCACGCGTCCGCCGGAGTCTGGGGCGGCTCCGGTCTTGTCCTTGGAAGCGGGGCCGGCCGGCGACGATGCCGGCTTGCCAGGCCCACCACCGCCTGGCCGGAGCCCGGGCTTTGAGTGGTTCGGGTCGGTCATAATCCTCGAGTCCCTGTCACGAAATGGTAGCACTTTCCCGGCTCTCCCTATAACGGCGCAATTCGCCGCAGCACGGCTTGAGCCTGCAGGAACTGTGCAGAGGATCACATAGGGATCTATGTCCCGGGATGTCCGACCGCGTCACATCGTGAGTCCGGTCAATGACTCCGGCCGGTGCGAAGGCGATGTCCCTAAACACCTGTTCAATGCGAGAATCCGTGCTCGGCACGGGAGCTTGCATGATCGTCCGCATCTGGCACGGCCGCACGCCGCGGGGCGTCGCCGATGAGTACGCCGCGTTTCTCGCGCGCCGCGCGATCGCGGATTACCGCGCGGTGCCGGGCAATCTCGAAGCCGCCGTATACCGGCGCGACGAGGCCGACGTCACGCACTTCCTCACCGTGAGCCGCTGGGTGAACGAGGACGCGATCCGCGCCTTCGCCGGCGATGAGCTCTTCAAGGCGAAATACTATCCCGAGGACACCGGATATCTCCTCGAGTTCGAGCCCGAGGTGCAGCACTTCACCGTGGTCGGACGGGCGCCGTGAGGCGGCCGGGCTTGCTCACCAGCCGATGCCGTAGTCCTGTCCGTAGTTGCTCGCGGCCCCCCAGAGCGTCCCGTGGGCGCGATCGAGGAAGATCGCCGTGAGCGGTCCGGAGGTGCGCTCCTCGCACTCGGGCTTATAGCCCATGCGCTCGAGCTCGCTCCTCACCCAGGGAGGGGTCGAGCTGTTGAGCGTCACGCGGCCGGGGAACGACTCGTGCTGCCCGAAGGAATCGCGCATCTGGTAGCTGGTGATGTTGGCCGCTTCGCTCGCTTCCTGGATCGACATGCCGAACTCGACGACGTTGAGGAAGAACTGCAGCAGGTTCTGATCCTGCGTGTCGCCGCCCTGCACCGAGAAGACCAGATAGGGTTTGCCGTCTTTCAACGCCATCGACGGGGTAAGCGTCGCGCGTGGGCGCTTGCCGGGCGCGAGGACGTTGTAGGGGTTGTCGCGCGGATCGAGCACGAAGCTCTGCATGCGCTGCGAGAGGCCGATGCCGGTGCGGCCGGCGATCACCGCGGGCGTCCAGCCGCCGCTCGGCGTCACCGACACGGCCCAGCCCTTCTCATCCGCCGCCTGCACACTGGTGGTCCCCAGCCGGAACGTACGGTCGAACTCCTGCATCGAGACCGGAGCCTGCGCCGGCATCTTCGAATGCCAGGCTTCGAGATACTTCAGGTACGGATTCCTGCCGCCCTGAAAGGGATAGGGATCGCCCGGGCGGATGTCGGGATCGTTCCTGTCGGAGCGCACGAGCTTGGCGCGCTCGCGCGCGTAGTCCTTGGAGAGGAGGCCGGCGATCGGCGGCGCGGGGGAATAGCTCGGATCGCCGTAGTAGAAGTCGCGGTCGGCGTAGGCGAGATTCATCGCCTGATAGAGCGTGTGGATATAGCGGGCGCTGTCGTAGCCCATCGACTTGAGATCGAAGTTTTCGAGGATGTTGAGCGCCTGCAGCATCACGGGGCCCTGCACCCAGGGCTGCAGCTTGTACACCTCGATGCCCTTGTAGGTGGTGTGGACGGGCTCCTCGATCTTCACCTTCCAGTTCGCCAGGTCCTCGGTGGTGAAGAGGCCCCCGAGATCGCGCACTGCGCGCACCAGCTCTGTGGCGATATCGCCCTTGTAGAAGCGGTCGTAGGCGGCGTAGATCGCGGCCTTGCGGTCCTTGCCGGCCTTGAGCGCATCGCGCTCGGCCTCGACGAGCTTGCGCAACGTCGCGGCGAGATCCGGCTGGCGGAACATCTCGCCGGGCACGGGGCCTTCATGCTCGGATCCGAGGTGCGGCAGCATCACGCGCCTCGAGTCCGGCCACTGCTTGAGTTGCTCCTTGTAGTGATCGATGGTGTTGGAGAGCGCGAGATCCATCGGAAATCCGTCCGCCATCTCGATGGCGGGCGCGAGCACTTCGGCGAGGCTCTTCGTCCCGTACTCGGCCAGCATCGTCATGATGCCGCCCGGGGTGCCCGGCGTGACGGCGGCGAGGGGCCCGTATTCTGGCGGGTACTTGAGCCCGAGCTTGTGGAAGTACTCGGGCGTCGCGCCGCTGGGCGCGACCCCTAAGCCGTTGATGGCAATGACCTTGCCGGTGTTGGGGTTGAAGATCAGTGCCTGGGTCTCCCCGCCCCAGGAGAGCGTGGTCCATGCGGTCGCAGTCGCCGCGACCATGGCGCAGGCGGCATCCACGGCGTTGCCGCCGCGCGCGAAGATCTGCGCACCCGCGCTCGCCGCGATGGGCTTGCCCGTCACTGCCATCCAGTGCTGGCCGTAGAGCGGGGGCTTCTGGGTGCGCCCCTGCGCCTGCGGCCCGCCGAATATGACGCTGGCGCTCACCGCCGCGGCAATCACCGTGCGGATCAACCCGCCGCCGCCTGCCGGCGTTTTCTTGTTCGACTTCTTCGCCCTTGCCATGCGGCCTCCCTTCACGGGCAGGGCAGGCAGCATATGGCAGACTTAGCCTCTGCGCACGTTTCGAGCGCGAGCTTCAAGCTGAAGGACACGGTAACGAAGTGCAAGCGACGCAGCTTTCGGTCACAGGTGTCTTCGTATATCCGGTGAAGTCGACGCGCGGCATCGCCCGCGCACGCGTGCGGCTCACCTCGACCGGCTTCGAGTGGGACCGGCAGTGGATGATCGTTAACACTCGGGGCGTATTCCTCACGCAGCGCACGCACCCGCAGCTCGCACGCATCGTCCCGGAAGTCACGCCGAGCGCGCTGGTGCTCGAGGCTCCGGGGCTGCCCGCGCTCTCGGTGTCGCTCGATGCAGGCGGTGCGCGCACGGCCGTCAAGGTCTGGGACGACGCCTGCGTCGGCCTCGATCAGGGGAGCGAGGCGTGCGACTGGCTGACCCGCGCGGTCGGCGAGCCGGTGCGGCTCGTGCGCGTGGCACCCGACATGGGACGCGTCGCGAACCCGAAGTTCGCGGGCGCCACCCCCGCGCCGCTCGGCTTCCCGGACGGTTATCCGGTACTCGTCTGCAACGAGGCATCGCTCGAGGACCTGAACGAGCGCCTGCCCGAGCGGATTCCGATGACGCGCTTTCGCCCGAACCTGGTGCTCCGCGGGCTCGCCCCGTGGGCGGAGGACCACATCGATACCCTGAGGCTCGGGCCCGTGACGCTGCGGCTCGTGAAACCCTGCACTCGCTGCACGATTCCCTCCATCGATCAGCAAACGGGCGAACCGTCGATCGACCCGACGCCAGCGTTGAAGAAATTCCGTTTCAGCAAGGCGTTGCGCGGCGTTATGTTCGGTGAGAATGCCGTCATCGTGCAGGGCACAGGAGAGGCGATCGAGCGCGGCGCCGCCGTGACGGCCACGCACGCGGCCGTAGACGATATGACCGCGTGACCCAAGTCCGGTCCGCCCTTTCAAATCAAGCAGTTTCGAGCGCCCTCTCGCAGGACGACGCAGCTTTCGGGAACGCCCAGGCGTCGCCAACTGGCGACCCAAACTGTGCGCAGCGCACGGCCGCGCTCAAGCACCTTCCGCCAAACTCTCAAGGCTCGATTTAGGGAAGAAGCGTGAACCATTTGGCATTCGGCCTCGGCGCCCTCGCCGGACTTTGGTGCGCCGCGCTCGGCTTCGGGGCATGGTATTTCCTGCGCTGGCGCCAGCTCGGTCCCGGCTCCGACGCCGCCCGCCAGGCCGTGTTCGAGCAGTGGCCCACCACGGCGCTGATCCTGGATCCCGCCACGCTGCAGATCGTCGCCGCCAACCCGGCGGCGCTGCGTAACACCGGCTATTCGCACGAGGAAGTCCGCGAGCTCCCCTTCACGCAGCTCTTCAGCGCCGAAGGAGCCGCCGACGAGCGCGTGCTGCTCGCGCGGCTCCAGGACGCGACCGCCCGCGCGCCGATCGAGATGCGCCAGCGCTGCAAGGACGGCGCGCTCCGCAGCGTCGAGGCCACGGCGCACCGGCTCGAGCTCGAGGGCCGTCCCGTGCTCGCCGTCACCGTGCACGACGTGACCGTGCGGCGCGTGGTCGAGAACCAGATGCTCGAGCGGCATCAGCGGCTCGACCATCTCGCGCACCACGACCAGCTCACCGGTCTCCCCAACCGGCTCTATCTCGCGGCCCATCTCCCCGACGCCCTCACGGACGCGAAGGAGAAGGGCACGCTGCTCGCGGTGCTATTCCTCGATCTCGACCGCTTCAAGCATGTCAACGACTCGCGCGGCCACGAGACGGGCGACAAGCTCCTGAAGACCGTCGCGCAGCGCGTCCGCTCGACCATGCGCTCCCAGGACATGGTGGTGCGCATGGGGGGCGATGAGTTCGTGGTGGTGATGAAGGACGTCAAGAACACCGACAAGGTGAACGAGGCGGCCGAGCGCATCAATCAGGCGCTCAGCGCCCCCATGGTGGTCGACGGCCGCACGCTCGTCACCACGGTGAGCATCGGCGTCGCGCTCTATCCGCGCGACGGCCTCGACATGGGCGAGCTGCTGCGCCACTCCGACACCGCGATGTACCAGGCGAAGGACCGCGGCCGCAACAATTTCCAGCTGTTCAGTCCCGCGATGGACCGGCGGCTGAAGGAGCGCATCGCTGTCGAGGCATCACTGCGCACCGCGCTGCAGACCCGCCAGCTCGAGGTGCACTACCAGCCGATCGTCGACATCGAATCGCATCGCGTGGTGGCGCTCGAGGCGCTCACGCGCTGGCGGCATCCGAGCCAGGGGTTCGTGCGGCCCGAGCGCTTCGTGCGCATCGCCGAGGAGGCGGGCCTCATCGTTCCCATCGGAGAGTTCGTACTGCAGCGCGCGATCGAGGACATGGTGCGCTGGCGGCAGTCGGGCGCGACGCTGGTGCCCGTGGCGCTCAACGTCTCCGCGGTGCAGCTGCAGCGCTCGAACCTCGCCGACTCGATCGCCAGAATCACCAAGGAGCACGGGCTCGAGCCGACCATGCTGCAAGTCGAGCTCACCGAGAGCGCGGTGTTCGAGCGCCGCGAGCAGCGCGGCCGCGAGGCGGCGCAGGATGCGGTCGCGAAGCTGCGCGAGCTCGGCGTCCACATCGCGATCGACGATTTCGGCACCGGCTACTCGAGCCTGTCGTACCTCAAGCGCTGGCGCGTCGATACGCTCAAGATCGATCGCAGCTTCGTGCGCGACCTCGTGACCGACATGTCGGATCTCGCGATCGTGAGCGCCATCATCGCCATGGCGCGGCACCTGCACATCGAGGTGGTCGCCGAGGGCATCGAGGGATGGCCGCAGCTCGAGAAGCTGCGCCACCTGGGATGCTCTTTCGCGCAGGGTTATCTCTTCGCTCGCCCGGCCGCGGCCGACGATTGCGCGCGCTATCTCAACGGCGATCCCCTCGATCTCACCCAGCGCTTACCCGTGCTCGACATGCTGGAAGCCACCGGTACGCAGGACGCCCGGCCGCTGCGCGTCATCAAGTAGGCAGCGCGCCGTCCGGCGCGCCGCCGCGGCGCTGCCCTGGCCGACATGCGAGAATGGGGCATGTCCAGGGGCGGCCAGCAGTGCGCCGACGCCGTGCTCATGATCGAGCCGCAGGCGTTCGGCTATAACCCCGACACCGCTCGCACCAACACGTTCCAGCGCCCGGACGCGGAAAGCGGCGCCGCCGATCCCGCGGCGGCGCGAACGCAGGCGCTCGCGGAGTTCGCGAGGCTCCGCCAGGCGCTCGAGAGCGAGGGGGTGGAGGTGTGCGCGGTCGGAGACACGGCGGACCCGATGAAGCCGGACGCCGTGTTTCCCAACAACTGGCTCTCCTTTCACGAGGACGGCACGCTGGTCCTCTATCCACTGGAGAGCGCGACACGCCGCCCCGAGCGCCGCCAGGAGGTGATCGACGCGGTGATCGAGCGGCTGCATTTCAAGCTCGCGCACCTCCTCGACCTCACTCACTTCGAGGGCGAGGGGATGTTCCTCGAAGGCACGGGGAGCCTGGTGCTCGATCACACCGAGCGCGTCGTCTACGCCTGCGCCTCCCCGCGCACGCACCCGGCGCTGGTCGCCGAGTGGGCCCGGGAGCTGCACTACGAGCCGGTGATCTTCGGGGCTGCCGACCGCGCGGGCGTGCCGCTCTATCACACGAACGTTCTCATGTGCATCGGCGAACGCTTCGGCGTAGTGGGTAGCGAGGCGATCGCGGCCGCCGACCGCGCTCGGGTGCTCGAGCGGCTGCGGGCGAGCGGGCGCGAGACGCTCGAGATCGATCAGGAGCAGATCGCACGGTTCGCGGGCAACATGCTCGAGCTCGGCACCTGGGACGAGGCGCTCGGGGACTCGCGCGTGCTCGTCATGTCGGAGGCCGCGCGCCGCTCCTTGAGCGCCGAGACGTACGCGCGGCTCTCGGGATGCACGGATGCGGTGCTGGCGGTGCCCATCCCCACCATCGAGCGGCTGGGCGGCGGGAGCGTGCGCTGCATGCTCGCCGAGGTGTTCAGACCCGCGTGATCGAGCTCATCGTCAAGGCCATATTGAGCTATCTCCTCGGCTCGGTGGTCGGGAGCCTCCTCATCGGCAAGCTCCGCGGCGTCGACATCCGCACCATGGGCAGCGGCAATGCGGGCGCCACCAACATGCTGCGCACCCAGGGCAAGGCGGCCGCGCTCGCGGTTTTCGTCATCGATCTCGGCAAGGGCTCCGTCGCGACGGGAGTCCTTGCTCCCTGGGCGGTCCCGGGGATCCCGCCTGCTCCGCCCGGCCTGCACGCCTGGCTCCCGGTGGTGTGCGGGCTCGCGGTGATCCTGGGGCACGTCTATCCGCTCTGGTACGGCTTCCGCGGCGGCAAGGGCGTCGCCACGTTCGTGGGCGCCGTGCTCGGCATCAACGCCGCCCTGGGGTTGGTGTTTGTTCTCGCCTGGCTCGTGGTCGTCATTCTCTCCGGCTTCGTCGGGCTCGCCTCCATGGTGGGCGCGGCCGCGGTGGCGGCCGCCATCGCGACGCAGTCCTCGACCTTGGCGAAGCCGCTCCTCGCCTTCGGAATCCTTGCGGCGCTTCTCATCGTCTACACCCACCGCGCCAACCTCGGCCGCATGCTCGCGGGCAACGAGTCGCGCGCGAAGCGTCTGTGGCTCCTTGGATTTCGCCGGGGACCGGGCTGACATGGCGAAGGCTCCGCGGTCGAGGCAGCCTGCGACAGAGGCGCCGCTCGCGGCCAGGGTCTTCGTCGCCCTCGCCGACGGCCGATTTCACTCGGGAGAGGAGCTGGCCCGGCACCTCGCTGTCAGCCGCAGCGCCGTGTGGAAGGCGGCCGGGGCGCTCAAGGCGCTCGGCACCGAGCTTCAGGCGGTGCGCAACCGCGGCTACCGCCTGGAGACCGTCACTGAGCCGCTCAGAGCCGCCGCGATCAGAGCGCACCTGCCGCACGATGTGCGCGGACAGATCGCGAAGCTCGAGACGGTCTGGTCGACCGTCTCGACCAACACGGCGCTCCTTGAGCGCGCGGGGCCCGAGAACGGCGCGAGCGAGGTGCTGCTCGCCGAGTACCAGACCGCCGGCCGTGGCCGTCGCGGGCGCGCATGGCTCGCGCCTCCGGGAGGCGCGATCTGCCTCTCCCTGAACTGGACGTTTCGCGAGGTGCCGCCGGACCTGAGCGCCCTCGGGCTCGTGATCGGCGTGTGCGCGCTGCGCGCGTTGACGGCGCTCGACGTGAGGAACTTAGGACTCAAGTGGCCGAACGATCTCCTCCTCGCAGAGCGCAAGCTCGGGGGAGTGCTCATCGACCTGCGTGCGGAGTCCGGGGGGCCCGCCTCGGTCGTGATCGGCATCGGGCTCAACGTGACGCTGGGGGCGGAGGTGCTGCGGCGGATTGCAGAGACCGGCACGCCGGCGACGGACCTGCATCGCGCGGAGCTTCCTCGGGGCGTGTCACGCAACGAAGTCGCAGCCGGGCTCGTCGCCGCATGTGTGCGCGGGCTGGTCGGGTTCGAGAAGGAGGGACTGAAGGCCTTCATCGAAGAGTGGCGACAGGCGGATGCGCTGCGCGGGCGGCAGGTGAGCGTCGCCGCGGCCGACGGCGTGGCGCGGGGCGTGGCGCGGGGGGTCGATCTGCACGGGGCGCTGATGGTGGAGACGCGGGATGGGGTGCGGCGGTTCGTG
>JASHQW010000059.1 GCA_030038875.1 Gammaproteobacteria bacterium
CTCGGCGTTCCAGGCGAAGGTCACCTTCTTGCGGTGCGGACCCTTGGCCTTCTTCTCGAGCGCCTCGCGGCCGATGAACTCGTGGTCGAACCGGATGAAGGACCCGTAGCCGAGCGCGTAGGGCGTGAGGTAGTAGTCCTCGATGTTCGCCGAGACGAAGCTGCCGCCGATCGAGGCGGTCCCTTCGTAGCCGTTCGCCGGCAGCCACTCGCGGTACTTGCGCATGCGCTCGCCGGTGTACACCGCCGGCAGCGGCGAGGGGATCCAGCCCGACTCGAGGGTGTTGCTCGAGTAGGCGCGCGCGCCGACCTCGACCAGGCCGAAGTCGCGCCCCGCCGCCACGATGGCCTCGCGGATCTCATCGGCCTCCGCGTACGGACCCCAGATCTCGAGCCCAGGGGCCCCCGCCATGCCGTGCCGCAGGCAGCGGACCTCACGCCCCTTGATCCTGATCACACCCAGATGGAAGAACTTTACCTCCGCCAGGGGCCCGCCATTGAGCCGCTCGAGCAGATGCGCGGCGTTCGGCCCCTGGATCTGATAGCGATAATGGCGGCGGAACACCGCCTTGCCGCGCGGAGCGGAGGGCGAGCGGTCATCGCGGATAAATTCGACCTTGTAGCCGCCGGTCTCGGCGTGAAACTGTATCCAGTTCACGGTCGGCGTGCGTCCGACGAACAGGAACTGATCCGGGTCGAGGTAGAAGAGGATGCCATCGCCGATCACGTAGCCGTCATAGCTGCACGGCACCATCTGTTTCGCCCGGTTCGGGACGAAGCCGGTGAAGCTGTTGATCGTGAGGTGCGAAAGGAGCCGCGCGGCGTCGCGGCCGGAAACCGTTATCTCCGACATGTGGTGCGACTGGTCATAGAGTACGGCGGTCTTCTGCCAGCCGACCTGCTCGCTGCGCCAGTTGGTGAACTCGATCGGCACGACCGGGTAGACGTACGCGCCGACCTGCGAGTTGCGCAGCAGCTGGACCGTGTCACCCGAACGCTTGAGCAAACTCTCCAGACTCTCGCCACTCATCGGTGCATGTCCCCACTGCCGTTCATTGTTTGATGTGCGGGCCCTGACCGGCGACGGAGTAGAGCATCTGGACGTTGCGCGTCTTCTGGAACTCTTCCAGGCTCTCACCGCGCATCGCGGCATAGACGTGCAGATTCGTGATGCCGAGCACCGCGGCCAGCTTCTCCAGCAGAAAGAAGATCACACCGTAGCGGATCAGCCCACGCCAGTCGCGCCGCCGCACCAGGTCACGCTCCTGCGCGCTGAGCCCCGCCTCTTCGAACATCGGCTCGGGGTCGGCGAGGAAGCGCCGCCGGAAGTCCGGCTCGATCAGCCGGTGCAGAAAGTGACTGAGGCGGTAGGCCTTGACGCTGCGGTCCAGCGTGAACGGGTAAGTGCCGGGCAGCTTCTCGATTCCGGCCAGCTCATGGGCGATGCGCTCGCGGAACTTCGCGTCCGGCTCCGTCGCGGCCGCCGGGGAGTCGTCCTCGTAGATCACCGTCACGATCGGAGTCATCGACGGCAGGTAATAGGTGCTGTGCAGCTTCCTCACCTTCGCGGACAAGGCGCCGCGCATGATCAGCCACATGATCACTTCCGCGCCTTCGAGTCCGCCGCGCTCGGCGTACTGCGCGATGCTGAGCTCGCACAGCCGCTCAGGTTGCCGCTCGAGCAGCTCGAGGAACTCCAGGTCCCAGGGCGTATTGTTGAACCCCGCCCGCTCGCCGTGCACCTGATGCGCGAGTCCGCCCGTGGCGACGATCGCCACCTTGAGATCCTCCGGGTAGCTCTCGATCGCCCGGCGCAGGGACTGCCCAAGCCTGAAGCAGCGCCGTGCGGTCGGGATCGGGAACTCGAGTACGCCGACCTGCAGCGGGACGATGGCGCCGGGCCATCGCCCCTCATGCGGCCACATCGCCGACAGCGGCGAGAAGCAGCCATGATCGAGAGGCTTCGCCTGGAAGTACGCCAGGTCGAACTCCTCGGCGGTGAGCGCCGTGGCGATATGGCGGGCGAGCCCGGGGTGGCCCCTGATCGGCGGCAGATTGCGCGGCCCGCCGCCCTCATCGGCCACCGCATACTCCTCCCCCACCCCGAGCGCGAAGTGCGAGTAGTGGTCGAAGAAGAACGACGTGACGTGGTCGTTGTAGATGAAGAACAGGACGTCCGGCCGCTTCTCCTGCAACCACCGCTGCACGGGCTCGTAGCCGGCAAAGATCGGCGCCCATACCGGGTCGGCCTGCTTCTTCGCATCGAGCGCAAAGCCGATCGTCGGCGTGTGCGATGAGCCGATCCCGCCTACGATCCTGGCCATCTCCGACTACCCGCGAGACCCGATCTGGTACGCGTTGGATGGCGGCGCCGGGCTGCCCCTGGAGGCAGCCGGCGCGGGATTGTGCGCAGTGATGCTAGCCATGGTCATTCTGGGTATGTTCGACGCTAACTCGAGCGTCGGCTCGCAGCCTGCCGTCGTGCCGTTCGGCGCCTCATGTCCGCACGGCTCACATCAAACTCTCAGCGCACCACCACCAGGCGCGGCTTGGCCTCCCGCAACTGAGCGCCGACCTCCCGGAGGTTGAGATTCTCCTTGACCGGGTTGGTGTGCTCGCGCATCAGCGCTTCCACGCGCGCGCCTTCACCGCGCTCGAGCGCCGCGACGATGTAGTGATGTTGCCGATGGGCGTATGCGAGGGTCTCGTACATGCGCTCGACGCTGCTCTTGTCGACGGCGAGCGCCTGGGTGCCGGCGAACGGAACACGCGCGTTGCGCTCGAGCGCCTGCTGGATGATGGCGCTTTGGCACTCGAGCACGATGAGCTGGTGGAAGCGCACGTTCATGTCGACGTACAGCGCCTCGACTTTGTCAGCGACGTGGCCCTCGGCGAGGATCTGATCGCCGTCCGCCAGACACTCGCGCAAAGCCTGCAGCACGCTGCGTGGGACGCCCCGCTCGGCGAGACGCCGCGCGGCGATACCCTCCAGAACACCCCGCAGGTCGATGGCGTCGAGAATATCGGCGGCGCTGAACCCGCGGACAACGTAGCCACGGGTTTCATGCGCGGCGAGCAACCCCTCCTGCGCGAGCACCGGCAGCGCCTGTCGCACCGGCGTGCGCGACATGCCGAGCAACTCGGCCAGCGGCGCCTCCGCCGCGCGCGCTCCGGCACCGAGCTCGCCGCGCAGGATCATCTCGCGGATGCGCACCAGCGCACGGGTCTGATGACGGTTCATTGGATTAGTCTTGATCTTGGGATCCCAATTGTCAATGAGCCGCGAGACTTTGCATAGCCGCTCCGATCACCGCCGCCAGCTAAGCTCGCATCTTTCCGGGAATTTTTCAGAGACCTCGCTTCCTGTGCTAGATTTAATAAGCTTCGCGCACGGTTTCGAACAGGCGAAATGGGATCCCGCAGTAGGTAATTCGATAAGCGCGGGCAGTACGGGAGCAGCGCTGCGGTGACTACCGCTTTGACTCTAGGCGACCGGAAGCAGATGTACCGCGCACTCTGGCGCATCCGCATCTTCGAGGCCCAGGTGCAGCGGCTCGCCGCCGCGGGTGAGGTACCCGGATTTCCGCATTTATCGACCGGGCAGGAAGCCGTGGCGGTCGGGGTTTGCGCGCATCTCACCCGAGAAGACGCGCTTTTCACGAGCCACAGAGGCCACGGTCACGTGCTCGCCAAAGGCTCCAGTCTGCAGGCCACCTTCGCGGAAATCATCGGCAGGGAGAGCGGCCTGTGCCGCGGCCGTGGCGGCTCGATGCACCTTGTCGACGCAACGCGTGGGGTCATGGGTGCCACCGGGGTCGTGGCAGGCAATCTCGCTCTCGCCGCCGGCGCTGCCTGGGCCGCTCAGGTGAAAGCTGACGGGAGCATCAGTGTCGTGTTCTTCGGTGATGGCGCCACGGGCGCCGGCGCTTTTCACGAGACGCTGAACCTCGCGGCGTTGTGGAAGCTGCCGTTGCTGTTCGTGTGCGAGAACAACGGTTACGCGGAATTCACCAGCCGTGAGGAACATTCCAACGTGACGCAGGTGAGCGCTTTCGCGGCCCCCTACCACGTGCCGGCGAGCACCGTCGACGGCAACGATCTTCTGATCGTGCACGCGGCGGCGGGCGAGGCAATCGCGCGTTTGCGCCGGGGGGATGGGCCGTACCTTCTCGAATGCATGACGTATCGCATGGCCGGTCACTTCGTCGGCGACGCACAGCATTACCGCTCGAAGGAGGAGGTTGCCGCCCTGAAGGAGAAATGCCCGATCGAGCGTCTGCAGCGGCACCTCACGGGTCAGGGTGTGACGCAGGCCGAGCTCGACGCCATCGCCGCCGAGGCGCGGCAGGAGGTGTTGCAGGCCGTCGAGCGCGCGCGCGCCGACCCGCGGCCGGACCCGGCAACGGTGCGCGACTACGTCTACAGCGCTCCGGCCCTGGCGACGAGCTAGCGGCTGACGTCCGTGAGCCAGACGTTCATCGAAATTCTGCGCCGCGCGCTCGATGAGGAGTTGGCGCGCGATCCGGCCGTGCACCTGCTCGGTGAGGATGTCGCGGCAGGCGGGGCGTTCGGTGTCACCCGGGGTCTGGCCGAGAAGCACGGCCAGCAGCGCGTTCGCAACACGCCGATCAGCGAGGCCGCGATCACGGGTCTCGCCACCGGGGCGGCGCTGCGCGGTTTGCGTCCAGTGCTGGAGATCATGTTCATCGATTTCATCACGCTATCGCTGGATTGCCTGCTCAACCAGAGCGCGAAGTACCGCTACATGTCCGGAGGACAACTGGCGGTCCCGATGGTCGTGCGCACGCAGGCCGGCGCCGCGGGTGGCGCCGCGGCGCAGCACTCGCAGAGCCTGGAGGCCTGGTTGGCTCATGTGCCCGGGCTCGTGGTGGTGGCGCCCGCCTCGCCCGTGGAAGCCTATGCGCTGCTGAAGAGCGCGATCCGACTCGATGATCCGGTGATGTTCATCGAGCACAAGCGCCTCTATGCCATGAGGGAGACGCTGCCCGAGAATGCCGCGCTGCCGCGGATCGGTACGGCGCGCGTGGCACGTGCCGGCGACGATGTCACGGTGATCGCCTATTCCGCCATGGTGGGCAACGCACTCGAGGCTGCGGACACACTGGCGCGCTCGGGCATCTCCGTCGAAGTGATCGATCTGCGGACACTGCTGCCGCTCGACATGGCGACTATCGCCGCCTCGGTAGCCAAGACTCATCGGGTGGTGATCGCGCACGAGGCGGTTCGTAACGGCGGCCTGGGCGCGGAGATCGCCGCGCGCATCGGCTGCGAGCTGTTCGACGAGCTCGATGCGCCGGTGACGCGCGTCGCCTGTCCGTTCGCACCCATACCGTTCGCGCCGGAGCTCGAGCAGGCCCTCCTGCCCAACACGGCGGACATCGTGCGCGCGGTGCGCGCCTTGTCGGGCTGAAGGCGCACCGCGGCGCAAGCCGGGAACACGACAGTGGCGCGGATTCCAGTAGAGATTCCCAAGGTTGGCCTGGTG
>JASHQW010000005.1 GCA_030038875.1 Gammaproteobacteria bacterium
TGACGCGCCTCTACGCGCCGACCGCCGGCCGCGTGCTTCTCGACGGCCGCGATCTCGCTGAATGGGACGCGGCGGCGCTGCGCGAGCGCATCGGCGTCATCTTCCAGGACTTCGCCCGCTACCAGATGCTGGTGGGCGAGAACGTCGGCGCCGGGGATGAGCGCTACTTCGAGGACGAGGGACGCTGGCGCGTCGCGGCCGACAAGGGGCGGGCGAGTGACTTCATCGGGACTCTGCCCGCCGGCTACCACACGCAGCTCGGCAAGTGGTTCCGCGACGGACGCGAGCTCTCCGGCGGCCAGTGGCAGAAGATCGCGCTGTCGCGCGCCTTCATGCGCACGCGCGCCGACATCCTGGTGCTCGATGAGCCGACCGCGGCCATGGACGCGCAGGCGGAGGCCGAGGTGTTCGAGCACTTCCGCCAGCTCGCGCACGACCGCATCACGATTCTCATCTCGCACCGCTTCTCGACGGTGCGTATGGCGGATCAGATCGCGGTCCTGAGCGGCGGCCGCATCGTCGAGCGCGGCACGCACGAGGAGCTGATGCGCGTCAATGGGCGCTATGCGCATCTCTTCACGTTGCAGGCGCGGGGCTACAGATGACGGCTGAACAATCACCTCACCAGCCGAGCACTCCGCAGGAGGCTCAGCAAATGGGCTACAGATGACGGCTGAACAATCACCTCACCAGCCGAGCACTTCGCAGGAAGCTCAGCAAATGGGCTACAGATGACGGCTGAACAATCACCTCACCAGCCCAGCACTCCTCAGGAACGGGCTGTCGCTGAGCCCCCGTGCGGGTCGGGCGGCTACTGGTGCGGCGGGTTCTGCGGCGGCAGCGGCGGCGCGGGGTTCGCGGGCGCGGCCGGATTCTGCTGGGCGGCCTTGCTCTGCTGCGCCTGTGCGCGCTCGTCGGCGCGCATGCGCCGGTAGTCGATCCTGCGGATCTCATCGATCGGGCAGCGCCAGCGCCCGGGTCCGGTGCCGGCCGAGTTGATGGTGAGCGAGTCGGTGTGCGCGTAGATGGTGCGCGCGGTGGACGTGATGCCGATGGCGTAGACGACGAAGCGCAGGTCGCACGGCGGCCAGACCTTCAGCAGATACGCCTCGTCGGGCACGGTGAACACCACCAGCGTGTCCTTCCCGAGCCCCTCCCAGCTGTAGAACTGGCCGAGCCAGGTGAAATAGGGGATCGGCGGACCGGCGTAAGCCAGGTAGTGCTCGAGCGCCCGCTGCTCAGCCGGCGTGCCAGTCGGGGCGGGGGGCGAGCTGTCGGCCGGGGTACCGCCGGTGACGCAGCCGGTGAGCAGCGCCGCGAACGCAGCCGCCGCCGCGAGCGCCGGCAAGAGCCTGGATCCGCGCATCGAGTTCTCTGATTCTAGACCGACCATCGTGCCGGGCAACGCGCGAACCCCCTGCCGCGTTGACGCGGGCTCGTTGGCGCGCTTACCGCCGGGCGTGGCCTCAGCCCGGCGTGAGCACCACCACTGCGAGCGGCGGGAGCCGCAGATGCAGCGAGAACGGCTGCCCATGGGCGGGATTCTGCGAGGCATCCAGGGCACCTAGGTTGCCCTGGCCGCTGCCGCCGTAGTCGGCGGCGTCGCTGTTCAAGCGTTCGTGCCAGCGTCCGCCGTGCGGCACGCCGACCTGGTAACGCTCGCGCGGCACCGGCGTGAAGTTGCAGGCGACCAGCGCGACGCCCCCGGACCGGTCGCGGCGCAGGAACGAGATCACGCTCACGTCGGCATCGTCGCAGTCGATCCAGCTGAAGCCTGCGTCGCTGAAGTCGAGCTCGTAGAGGGCGGGCGTGTCGCGGTACAGGCGGTTCAGGTCCCGCACCCAGCGCTGCACGCCCGCGTGCAGCGGATATTGCAGCACGTGCCACTCGAGGCTCTCCTCGTGCTGCCATTCGCGCTTCTGGCCGAACTCCCCTCCCATGAACAGCAGCTTCTTCCCCGGATGCGCCCACATGTAGCCGAACAGGAGGCGCAGGCTCGCGAACTGCTGCCACTCGTCGCCGGGCATGCGCCCGATGAGCGAGCCCTTGCCGTGCACCACCTCATCATGCGAGAGCGGCAGCACGAAGTTCTCGCTGAAGGCGTACCAGATGCTGAAGGTGAGGCGGCTGTGATGGTACTTGCGGTGCACCGGATCCTGCTGGAAATACTTGAGCGTGTCGTGCATCCAGCCCATGTTCCACTTGAGGCCGAAGCCGAGGCCTCCGAGGTGGGTCGGGCGCGACACCATCGGCCAGGCGGTCGATTCCTCGGCGACGGTCTGCGTCTCGGGATGGTCGCGGTACACGGCGAGGTTGAGCTGCCGCAGGAACTCGACCGCATCCAGGTTCTCGTGCCCGCCGAAGCGGTTCGGAATCCATTCGCCGGCGCGTCGCCCATAGTCGAGATAGAGCATCGAGGCCACCGCGTCCACGCGCAGCGCGTCGATGTGGTACTTCTCGAGCCAGAAGAGCGCGCTGCTCGCCAGGAAGTTGCGCACCTCGGCGCGCCCGTAGTTGAAGATCGAGCTGTTCCACTCCGGATGGAATCCCTGGCGCGGGTCGGCGTGCTCGTAGAGATGCGTGCCGTCAAAGCGCGCCAGCCCGTGCTCGTCGGTGGGAAAGTGCGACGGCACCCAGTCGAGCACCACGCCGATGCCGCGCTGGTGCAGGTAGTCGACGAAGTACATGAAGTCCTGCGGCGTGCCGTAGCGCGCGCTCGGGGCGAAGTAGCCGGTCACCTGGTAGCCCCACGAGCCGTAGAACGGGTGCTCCATCACCGGCAGCAGCTCGACGTGCGTGAAGCCGAGCCCGGCGACGTAGTCGGCGAGCGCTGCGGCAAGCTCGCGGTAACCGAGCGAGCGGTTGCCTTCCCCGGGGACGCGCCGCCAGGATCCCAGATGCACCTCGTAGATCGACCAGGGAGCCGAGAGCGCGTTGGCACGCGCGCGCGCGCGCATCCAGTCCGCGTCGCGCCACTCGTAGCCGAGATCCCAGACCACCGAGGCGGTGCGCGGCGGGACTTCGGCACGGAAGGCGTACGGGTCGGCCTTGTCGGTCGCCGTGTGGCCGTCGCGTCCGACCACGTGATACTTGTAGAGCGCGCCCGGACCGATCCCCTCCACGGTCCCTTCCCAGATGCCGGAGGAGTCGTGGCGGGGGTGCAGCGGATGGCGGCCGCGCTGCCAGTCGTTGAAATCCCCCACCACCGACACCGCGGACGCGTTCGGCGCCCATACGGCGAAGTGGGTCGCGCGCGCGGCATCGGCGCCCGTGGCGTGTGCGCCGAGGCGCTCATAGGCGCGGAAGTAAGTGCCTTCGCGGAAGTGATAGATGTCGTGTTCGGTGAGGAACATCGCACCAGGAGTCTACGCCGGGCGCAGCGGTTTACGGCACTCGCCGGCGCCCCGAGCTGCCGACGAACACCAGATGATCGTCGGCGTTCGTGCGGCCCTCCCGCGCGGCTGACTCGAGTACGCGGCGCGCGCGCTCGGCGGCGGCCTGCGATTCGGTGGCGGCGGCGACCGCCTCGACCGGTGCGGCCAGCAGGTAACCCTGCACGCCGAGCGGCCCGCAGTGCGCGAGGAACTCGAGCTGCGCCGCGCGCTCCACGCCCTCGGCGACCACCTGCAGGCCGAGCCCGTGACATAGCGCGACGATCGAGCGGACGATGGCGGCGGAGCGCGGATTGCCGTCGACCCCGGCCACCAGCAGCCGGTCGAGCTTGACGCGCGTGATCGGCAGCTGCTCGAGCGAGGTGAGCGAGGAGTAGCCCATACCGAAGTCGTCGAGAGCGATCGACACACCGAGCGAGCGCAGCTCATGGAGCGATTCGATCGTGGCGCTGCCGGTCTGGACGACCGACTCGGTGATCTCGAGCTCGAGCGCACTCGGCGGCAGCCCGGTCGCCTCGAGCGTGCGCGCCACCTGGTCGACGAAGTCGCTCTCGAGGAACTGGGGCGGCGAGACGTTGACCGCGACGCTGGCGCGCTGCCAGCCCTGGGCGCGCCAGCCGGCGGCGGTGCTGGCCGCGGAGCGCAGCACCCAGCCGGTGAGCTCGTGGATCAGTCCGGATTTCTCCGCGACCGGAATGAACTCGCTGGCGGCGGCGATGCGTCCGTCGGGCCGCCGCCAGCGCAGCAGCGCTTCGAGCCCCGTGGTCTCGAAGCCCTGCAGAGCCACGATCGGCTGGAACAGGAGCAGCAGCTCCCCACCCTCGACGGCGCGCCGCAGCGACTGCTCGAGCCGGAAGCGCTGCGCTGCGGCGTCGTAGAGCTCGGGACTGTAGAGCGCGAAGCGATTGCGCCCGAGCTCCTTGGCGCGGAACAGGGCCACGTCGGCGGCGCGCAGCAGACCTTCGGCATCCGCCGCGTGGTCGGGATAGAGGCTTGCGCCGACGCTGGCGCTGGTGGTGAGCAGCCGCCCGTCGACGGTCAGGGGCTGCTGCAGCGTGCTCACGATGCGGTTGGCGCAATCAGTGACCTCGTCGCTCGAGCGCACATCCTCGAGCAGCACCGTGAATTCGTCGCCGCCGAGGCGCGCGAGCAAGCCGCCGCCTTGGATCGCGGCCTGCAGGCGGTCGGCGATGTGCTGCAGCACGCGATCGCCGAAGCTGTGCCCGAGCGTGTCATTGATCGACTTGAAGTTGTCGACGTCGACGAACAGCAGCGCGAGCTGCGCGCGCGTGCCGGCGCGCGACAGCGCCGTGCCGAGGCGCGCCGACAGCTGCCGGCGGTTGGGCAGTTGGGTGAGCGGGTCGTGATGCGCGAGGTGGTGCAGCGCGCGGGTGCGCTCGTCGACGTGCCGCTCGAGCTCGGTCTGGTGCGCACGCAGCTCGCCCTCGGCGCGCGCGATGCGGTCGGCCATGGTATTGAAGGATTCCGCGAGCTCGTCGATCTCGGCCGAGCCGCCGCGCGGCGCGCGGGCGCCGCGGTCACCCGCGGCGAGGAGGCGCGTCGCGGCCGTGAGCCGCCGCACTGGTAAGCTAATGCTGAGCGTCAGCAGCAACGACACGAGGAGCAGGAGTCCCAGAACCGCCGCGCCGGAATAGGCCAGCGTGCGCTCGGCGACCTCGGCGGCGGCCGCGGCGTGCTGCGCCGCCTGGTACAGGCTGCTGCGCGCCGGCTTCTGCAGCAGCTCCTGCACCTTGGCGACGAGCGCGGCGCTCTCCTCGAGGAGCTTGTGCCACTCGCCGCCGCTCACCTCGTCATAGTGCGCGATCGCCTGGCGCAGCCGGACCGCCTCGGCGAAGTCGTCCCGCACCAGCGTGACCCAGGCGCGCCCCGGGGAGAGCTGCAGCTCGGATGCATGCGCGTCGAGCACGGCGTTGAAGTTACGCTCGCGGCGCTCGATGGCGGCCGAGTCCTCGTTGCCGCGAATGCCGTCGATGGCGGCCTGCAGCTCCGCGAGCGAGCGCCTTGCGAGCACCTGGGTGCCGTTGATCGCGAGCCCCGAGCCGCCCGCGGTGGCGATGCGCTCGTAGACGTCCTCGAGCGCGATCCGGCGCTCCTCGACCCATTGGGCGCGCTGCGCGGCGCGGCTCGCGAACGAGCGGCCCGCGGCGATGTGGCGCGTGAGCTGCGCGCGCAGCTCGAGCGCCGCCGGTGCCACGGGCGGCGCCGGAGTGCCGTCGAAGTAGCTGCCGAGGGCGTCCTCGAGCGCGGCGCCCGCGGTAGCGATGGTGGCGAAGTCGGCGCCGTTGTGCGCCTGCACGTACTCGCCCACCGCGCGGTCGTAGTCGACCAGGCGCGCCAGCACAGCGCTCGCGCGGCTCGCGAGCGGCTCGTGCACGTTCTGCATGCCGCGCACCGCCTGAAGCGCTTCGCGCGCGGTGCGGGTCGCGAGGATCTCGCCCGCCACCAGCACCGCGGCCACGGCCGCGAGTCCCAGACCTAAACGCGCGCCGACGCCGAGGCGCAGCGCGCGCGGCAGCCAGGCGCGGCGGCGCCCGCGCGCCGCGTGCGGCGCTTGCGGAGCGGCAGCTTCAGGGCGGGCTGGGCGCATGCAACATAAGCCGTTGAGGGACAGAAGCTTCTTTGTCCTATACTAGCGTGAACGATGAAGGGCGGCCGCCACGCATGACCGAACAACTCGCCGACACGTTCGATGCGGCTTTCTCCAAAGCCGTGGATCTCGGCAACCGCATTGCCGACAAGGACAAGGACGCGGATCTGTGGGATATCGCCGATGGGCTGCTGGCCGGCGCCCTGCAGTACTGGCTGTACTCGCGGCAGCCGTGCGGCGACCCGCGCTGCCAGGACTGCCTGCCGATCAGCACCGCGCAGGGGCGCATGGCGGAGCTGAAGCGCCTGATCGAGCAGCTCGCCTCCGAGAGCGAGTACTTCCACACGCCGACCGACGCCAACGCCGGCCGCGCCTAGTCAATTGGCGCGCCGGGCCTGCGGCGCGGCGCGCAGGCCAACCCATTAGCGCGTTCATGCCCGCGGGCAAAGAGCGCGATCTTTGCCCGCTTTCCTACGTGCTTAGCAACCCGGCGCGCGGCGCGCTTCAGCCGGCGGCGCGCGCCTTCACGCCCGCGCCCGCGACTTCCTCCAGCGCCTGCTCGAACAGATGGCAGCCCTCCTTGAGGAGCGCGTCTGGGATCGTCAGCGGCGCGAGGAAGCGGATCACGTTGGAGTAGATGCCGCACGAGAGAATGATGAGTCCGCGGCGGCCGGCCGCCTGCACCACGGCCTTGGTGAGCTCCGCATCCGGGTGGTCAGCGCGCATGTTCTTCACGAGCTCGAGCGCCACCATGGCGCCGAGGCTGCGCACCTCGCCGACGCACGGGAAGCGCACCTGCAGGCCCTTGAGGCGCGAGCTCATGAAGCGGCCGATCTCCTGCGAGCGCTGCAGGAGCTGCTCCTCGCGCATCACCTCGAGCACGGCGAGCCCGGCGGCGCAGGCGAGCGGCGAGCCGGCGAAGGTGCCACCGAGCCCGCCCGGGCCCGGGGCGTCCATGATCTCGGCCTTGCCGACCACCGCCGAGAGCGGCACGCCGCCGGCGACGCTCTTGGCGATCGTGATCAGGTCCGGCTCGACGCCGGCGTGCTCGATCGCGAACATGCGCCCCGTGCGCCCGAAGCCCGACTGGATCTCGTCCGCGATCATGACGATCCCGTGCGTGTCGCAGACGCTGCGCAGCCGCCGCAGCAGCTCCGGCGGCGCCGCATAAAACCCGCCCTCGCCGAGCACCGGCTCGATGATGATCGCGGCGACGCGCGCCGGGTCGACGTCCGCCTTGAAGAGCTGCTCGAGGGCGTCGAGCGCGTGCTCGACGGTGACGCCGTGATAGGGCATGGGGAAGGGCAGGTGGTAGACCTCGGGCAGCATCGGCCCGAAACCCGCCTTGTAGGGCTGTACCTTGCCGGTCAGGCTGATGCAGGCGAGCGTGCGGCCGTGGAAGCCGCCGGAGAAGCTGATGACCGCCGAGCGCCGGGTGTGAAAGCGTGCGATCTTGATGGCGTTCTCGACCGCCTCGGCGCCGGTGGTGAGAAAGATGGTCTTCTTCGGCCCCGCGCCGGGCGCGAGCGCGTTGAGCGCCTCGGCGAGCGCGACGTAGCTCTCGGTGGGCGTCACCTGAAAGCAGGTGTGCGTGAGCTTCTCGAGCTGCGCCGCGAGCGCCGCCTTCACCCGCGGGTGCACATGGCCGGTGTTGAGCACGGAGATGCCGCTCGCGAAGTCGATGTAGCGGCGGCCCTCGACATCCCAGAGCTCGGCATTCGCGGCGCGCTCGGCGTACACCGCGAGCGAGTTGCTGACACCGCGCGGCACGGCCTGCTGGCGGCGCGCGTGAAGTTCGGCGTTGGTGGTCAAGGCAGTTCCTTAAGGGTTGTAAAGCTTCAGCCGCCGCCCGCTGCCAGCACCGCCGCACGGTGGATCGCCGCGCGGATGCGCTGGTAGGTGCCGCAGCGGCACACGTTACCGGCCATGGCGACATCGATCTCGGCGTCGCTCGGCTCCGGGTTATGCGCGAGCAAGGCCGCCGCCGACATGATCTGACCGGACTGGCAGTAGCCGCACTGCGGCACGTCGAGCTCGATCCAGGCTTTCTGCAGCGCGTGGCTGCGGCCGGCCGACAGGCCCTCGATGGTCGTGACCTTGCGCGCACCGATCGCGGCGAGCGGCGTCACGCACGAGCGCACCGGCTCGCCCGCGACGTGCACGGTGCAGGCGCCGCAGAGCGCCGCGCCGCAGCCGTATTTGGTGCCGGTGAGGCCGAGCGCATCGCGCAGTACCCAGAGCAGCGGCGTCGCGGGATCGACGTCGACGGTCACGCTCTTTTCGTTGACACTGAGGGTGATCATGGGGGCTCGTACTTTGACGTCCTCCTCACCTTAAATGGCGAGGATTCCTTCTGCAAGACGGCGACGTCCCGCCGCGAGATGGTTGCGCGCCGAGTTCACGTCCCGGTCGTGGACCGTTCCGCACTCCGCGCACGTCCACTCTCTGATTCCAAGACCTGCGATACTTTTGGGTCCGCAGCGTGCGAGGCACACTGAGCAGGTTTGGGTCGATCCAAAGGAAATTGACCCAGCGGGACTGCTCGAGAAGCCAGCGCGCGTGCTTGTCGCGTGCACGGATGTGGAGCGTCCGCGCGAGATAGCTCTTCCTTGCCCGCCGGCCGGGATCATTGGTCATCGGCTCCAATGTAACTGATCGACGCCCACACGGCGATTGGCCGGGCCGCTCATTTCGACAGATTCTCGCGGATACAGGGCCGGATTGTTCCCCCATACAGTACCCGGCCAACTTAAGCCCTGGTTGCACCTTGTATCTGCTGTCTGAAGACCGGAGTTTTGCGGCGCGGTTGGATAACCCTTAATTACCTGGCCCGATCGCATGGGGCGCCGGGCGGACCCTCTGGACTAGAATGTCGCCACCTTGACCGAGACTCCAGCCAACGCCGCCGGACAGGCGATCGACACCGAGGTCGTCATCATCGGCGCCGGCCCCTGCGGCCTGTTCCAGGTGTTCGAGCTCGGATTGCTCGGCATCGGCGCTCACGTGGTCGATTCGCTGCGCCATCCGGGCGGGCAGTGCGCCGAGCTCTATCCCGACAAGCCGATCTATGACATTCCGGCGCTGCCGGTGTGCGGCGCGCAGGAGCTGGTCGACCGCCTGCTGCAACAGATCAAGCCCTTCAAGGCGCAGCTGCACCTCGGGCACGAGGTGACGGAGTTCGCGCGCGCCGAAAACGGGCGCTTTCACATCGGCACGGCGGCCGGCGCCCGCTTCGATGCCGGCGCGGTGGTGATTGCCGCGGGACTCGGCTCGTTTCAGCCGCGGCGCATCGGCGTCGAGGGCGCGGAGCCCTTCGAGGGCGGTGCCATCCAGTACCGCATCAGGAATGCCGCCGAGCTCGCCGGCAAACGCCTGGTCGTCTTCGGCGGCGGCGATTCGGCGCTCGACTGGACGCTCGAGCTCGCACCCAAGGCGGCGAGCCTCGACCTGGTGCATCGCCGTGCCGAGTTCCGTGCCGCGCCCGCCTCGGTGGCGCGCATGCGCGAGCTGGTGGCAGCTGGGCGCATGCGGCTGTTCGAGGCGGTGCCGCACTCGCTCATCACCGCGGACGGCGCGCTGCGCGGAGTCAATATCCGCGCTGCCGATGGCGCGGTGAGTGCGCTCGCGGCCGAGCAGCTGCTGGTGTTCTTCGGGCTCCACCCCAAGCTCGGTCCGATCGCCGACTGGGGGCTCGCGCTCGAGAAGAAGGCGCTCAAGGTTGACACCGAGAAGTTCCAGACGAGCCTCCCGGGCGTATTCGCCGTCGGCGACATCAACACCTACCCCGGGAAGAAGAAGCTCATCCTCTCCGGTTTTCACGAGGCGGCGCTGACCGCGTTCGCGATCCAGCACCACCTCTATCCGCAGAAGAAACAGTTCCTGCAGTACACCACCACGAGCCCGGTGATGCATCAGCGTCTGGGAGTACCGGACTGATCAAGAGGCTGTCATGACGCTGATGCATACCACCCTCGCCGCCGTCGCACTCAGCGCGCTCGCCCTGCCGCTCGCCGCCCGCGCCGACCCCTGCAAGGTCGAGATCTCCGGCAACGACGTGCTGCAGTACGACAAGAGGGAGCTCGCGGTTCCGGCCACCTGCAAGGAGATCACCGTCACGCTGCACCACAGCGGCACGCAGCCGCGTGAGGCGATGGGGCACGACTGGGTGCTGGTGAAGACGGCGGATCTGGCTGCCGTGGACCAGGCCGGCCTTTCGGCCGGGCTCGCCAACAACTACGTGGCGCCCGGCGACAAACGCGTGCTCGCGCACACCAAGGTGATCGGCGGCGGTGAGACCACCAGCGTCACTTTCTCCGCGTCGCTCCTCAGCAGGGGCGGGGACTACAGCTACCTGTGCACCTTCCCGGGCCATAGCGCGCTAATGCACGGCAAGTTCAGGTTCGGCTGAAGCGTTGTCGAGGCAGGGCGATGGACCACCGTCTCGCGGATCTCCTGCAGCTGCTCGAGCTCGAGCCGCTCGAGGTGAATCTGTTCCGCGGCGAGAGCCGCGATATCGGCGCGCCGCAGGTGTTCGGCGGACAGGTGCTCGGACAGGCGCTGACCGCCGCGGCCGCCACGGTCGCAGGCCGTGTAGTGCACTCGCTGCACGCCTATTTCCTACGGCGCGGCGACATCAACGCGCCGATCGTCTACCAGGTCGACCGCAGCCTCGACGGCCACAGCTTCAGCAACCGCCGCGTCGTCGCGATCCAGCACGGCGAGCAGATCTTCAACATGACCACGTCGTTCCAGGTGACCGAAGGCGGCTACGATCACCAGATCGACATGCCGCAGGTGCCGCCGCCGGAGGGCCTGCCGGACCCGGCGCCGGCGCCGGAGCTCCTGGAGAAGCTGCCCGACAAGGTGCGGCGCTTCTTCTCCCACACGCGTCCCTTCGAGTTCCGCCTGGTGCAGCCGGTCGACTACCTGAGACCCAAGCCCGCGCCGCCGCTGCGGCAGATCTGGGTGCGCGCCGTGGGCGGCAGGCTCGGCGACGACGAGATGCTGCACCGGCGCCTCCTCGCCTATGTGTCGGACTTCTTCCTGCTCGACACCGCGACGCTCCCGCACGGCACCTCGTTCCTCAAGCCCTCCCTCATCATGGCCACGATCGACCACGCCATGTGGTTCCACCGCCCGCTGCGGGTCGACGACTGGCTGCTGTGCGCGATGGACAGCCCGAGCGCCTCCGGGGCGCGCGGCTTCGCGCGCGCGAGCATCTTCGCCCGCGACGGCCGCCTGGTGGCGAGCGCGGCCCAGGAAGGCCTGATCCGCCAGAGATAGGCAGCGGCGGATAGCCGCTTCAGTGCGCGGCGCGAGCGGTGAGCGCGTCGATATCCTTGAGCAACAGCGGGTCGAAGCGCTCGGGCGCTTCCAGCATGAGGAAGTGCCCGGTGCGGGGCAGCACGTCGAGCGTGAAATCGGGGAGCGATTTGCGGATGCGCTCGGCGTCGGTCGGGGCGAGATCGGAGTTGATGGCGTACACCGGCACGTGCACCGCTGGCAGCACGGTCGCGAGATCGAAGGCCAGCAGCTTCTCGAGCGTCGGCACCGCGACCGCGGGCGAGCGCAGCGACATGTCGTAGGCCACCTTCTGCACCAGGAGCGGATCGGCGCCCTTCTCGAACAGCTGGTCGGTTACCAGCGCGCGCGTCGCGCCGATGAAGTCGGCGCGGAATGGCGCGACCTTGGCCTCGATCTCGCCGGCGCTGAGCGGCGGCATGCCGATCGAGCGCAGCGCATCGACGGCGATGACGCCGATGACGCGCGCGCCGATGCGCGGGACGGCCGCGAGCGCCACGTCGGCGCCCATCGAGTGCCCGACTAGCACGAGGTGCGCGTGCGGGATCTGCCGCGCGATGGTCGCGACGTCCGCGGCGTAGTTCGCGATCGACCAGTCGGTGCGATTGGCGCCCGAGGCGCCGTGGCCCGCCAGATCGAGCGCCACCACGGTGTAGCGGGTCTTGAGCGCATCGATCTGCGTGTGCCAGTAGTCGGCGTTCTCGCACCAGCCATGCACCAGGAGAACGGCCGGCTCGCCGCTTCCGAGCACGCGGTACTCGAGATGCACCAGGTCGTCCGACATGACGATGCGCGGGCCCTCGCCGGCGGACGCGGCCGCAGGCGCTGCCGGTGGCGCAGCCGTCGCGGCCGGCTTGCCTCCCGGGCTGCAGGCCGCGAGGCCGAAGCCGGCAATCAACAGCACCCATGCGCCACGTGCCATCCGCATCTCCTTCAGCCGCTGCGCAGGACCTTGCCGGGATTCATGATGCCGTTGGGATCGAGCGCGCGCTTCACGGCGTGCATCAGGGCGAGCTCGGCCGCGGGAGCATAGCGCTCGAGCTCGGCCACCTTCAGCCGCCCGATGCCGTGCTCGGCGCTGAAGCTGCCGCCGAGCTCGGCCGCCAGGTCATGCAGCGCGCGGCGCACCTCCGCGGTGCGCGCGAGCAGCGCGGCGCCGTCCGCGCCCCGCCCCTGAACGTTGAAATGCAGATTCCCGTCGCCGACGTGCCCGTAGGCTACGAGGCGCGCGGCGGGCACGTGGGCGGCGACCCACGCGGCGCCGCGCTCGACGAACTGCGGCAGCGCACTCACGGGCACCGAGATGTCGTGCTTGAGCCCCGCGCCCTCGTGCCGCTGGGCCTCGGGGATCGACTCGCGGATCTTCCAGAGCGCGGCGCGCTCACGGGCGCTGCGCGCCACCACCGCATCCTGCACCAGGCCGGACTCGTGCGCCGCGCCGAGCGCCTCGGCGAGGAGGGTCTCGAGAGGCTCTCCGGCGCGCGCCGAGGTGAGCTCGCACAACACGTACCAGGGATGCGGCGCGCCGAGCGGATTGCTCACCCCGGGGATGTGCGCGGTGGTGAGCTCGATGCCGATGTGCGGGATGAGCTCGAAGGAGCTGACCGAGTCGCCGCTCGCCTCGCGCAGCCGCGCGAGCAGCGTCACCGCGGCGCGCGGACTTACGACCGCGGCGAGCGCAGTGGCGGTGCTGCG
>JASHQW010000060.1 GCA_030038875.1 Gammaproteobacteria bacterium
CGTAGAGCTGCATCCACAGCCGGCCGGGCGCTGCGCTCGCGACCTCCTCGAGCCGGGTCGTCGACAGCGAGCTCAGTGTGAAGGGGATTCCACGGCGCGCGGCCGCGCGCGCCAGCGCCAGGTCGCCTGCCGGGTGCAGCATGTTGTTGAGCCCGGTCGGCGCGATGATGAGCGGAGCCGCGGCCGGCGCTCCGAGAATCGTGGTGCGCAGCTGCCGGCGGGAGGTGTCGATGAGGGTCCGCGGCACGAGGCGCAACGGCTCGAAGGCCGCGCGGTTGCCGCGCAACGTGCTCTCGTCCTCCGCGCCGCCCTCGACGTACTCGAACGCCAGGCCCGGTACCCGGCGGAGGGCGAGCTCGCGCAGGTCGGCGATGTTGCGCGCGCGCTCGAGTGTGCCGTGGGTGAAACGGCGCCGTTTCCAGGGCATGTGCGGCTCCGCCTTGGGGAGGGTGCCCTACAGGTTAACGGCTACCTGCGTCGCGGTGAAGGTGTTGGTGGCACTCGAGTACTGGCCGACGCACACCAGCCGGTAGACCAGGTTGGTGCCGTTCAGCGCGCTCGCGAGCTCAGTGGCGAAACCGCTCGCGCTGTTGAAGACGTCGATGGTGTCGACGCTGTTGATCAGTAGCGGGCCGACCGCCAGCGTGAGCGGGCTGGCGGTGGAGAACACGATCGTAGGGCTGGCCGGCAGCGTCTTCAGATCCGTCCTGGTCGGACCGGTCGCGATGTAGCGGATGGTGCTGCTCAGGTTCGCGTTGCTCAGGTTGACCACCAGTCCCGCGCTGCTCGCGCTCGAGAACGGGCTGGCGGCTCCGCCGTTCTCCCATTCGACGACCAGGGTCTGGGGCGTCGAAGTAGCGGGCGTCACCGAGCTTGCGGTGAAGTCCGGCGGCGCGGAGCCGAACGGCGTCACAATGCCGACGGTCTCAAGCAGCGTGCCGGCCGTGGCGCTCTCATCGAGGCCCGGGGTGCTGACGGCGTAGCTCGTGGCGACGGCGTCGTGGGCGGCAGTGGTGCCGGTGCCGGCGAACGTGAAGGCGCTCGGCTCGAAGTCGCCGATCGAGAGCACATCGAGCGCCATGCTGCCGGCGGCGGCCGAGTTGAGAGTGCCCCAGATGGGCGTGGGCTGCAGCCGCACCTGACCTGCGGTGGCATCGAGCGTGGCGACGGTGTCCGCGCTGGTGAGAGTGCTGATGCCGGAGACGTTGATCAGCTGGCCCACCGAGATCGACTCCGTGGAGAGCCCGCTCACCACCACTCCGTCCTCGTTCACGATCGTGTCGGGGCCCACGGTCACCGGCACGGACGCGACGTACCCTGGCAGTGCAAATCCGTAGCGCGGCGCGTAGGAAGCACCGGTCACCGTGAGCGTCGCGCCGCTCACCGCGCTCACGGTACCGGTGATGAAGTCGTCGAGGGGAGTCTCGAGGCTCGCGCCCGCGTACACCTCGGTCGCATTGAAGGTCGGGGTGATGGTAGCGAAGCTGCCGAGCGTGCCGTAGGCCGCGACCGGGGTGCTGACCTGCAGGCTCTTCATCGCGGCGAGCCCCGCGGCCCCCGTGTAGACGACGCCGTTGACGCTGAAGTAGGTGGAGTTGGTGATGTTGACCGTCAGCGCGCCGAGCGCGTCGACCTCGTCGAGGAACGGGCGCATATTGGCGATGTAGTCGCTCGTCGAGGGTTGCGTGATCACGAGGATCCCGCGGGCACGCATCACCGTTTGATCCACCGGCGCCACGGTCGCGGTCAGGAAGGGCTGAACCGTGACGGTGAGCGGCGAAGCGCTGAAGTTGATGGTGTTGGAAGCCGCCAGGTTGATGTCGAGGGCGAGGCGGGTGCAGACGTTGGCGTCGATGACCAGCGGGTTGTTCGGATCGAAGTTCACCGTGAGCGTCACGGCCGTCATAGCGTTACCGGCAGTGTCCACCGGCGAAGCGGCAGTCGGCACCCCGTCGATATCCACCGTGATGATCGGAGCGCTGTAGTCGAGCGTCAGGGAGAGCGAGGTGTAGGTGCCGATCGGCACAGCCGGTGCGTCGACCAGCTCGGTCAGGTCGTGGAGCTTCACGAGATCGACCTCCTCGACCTCGGCGAGCGGCTCGGCGATGAAGCCGTCGTTGCGTGTCAGGGTGATCGCGTCGATGTCGACGATGTAGCTGCTGAAGCCGCTGAAACCCCCGTCGGCATTTCTCATGGTCAGGACCGCCGTGCCGTAGGTGTAGGTGCGGACGCCGCCACAGCCCGCGAGCAGCGCGCTGACGGCCAGGGCGAAGGCGCACGAGATCCACAGAAGCCGCCTCCTCAGGCGGGCACGAACGGCTGTCATCAGGCTTGTCCCCTTCAAAGATCCGCGCGGCGTTCGGGGCGCCGTATCCCTGCTTAGAGAGCGGATGGCGGGCCGCGTTCCGCGACTACATGACTATGCAGGTCTTTTCAGACCCTCAAAACACGCCAGTGTACCGGTTTCCCGCTAGTTGAGGGTGAGCTCGACGCTGGCCGAGCTCGCGCTGCTCAGATCCAGCGCGGTCTCGTACCACTGCCGGGTCAGGGTCCCGGCGGGATCGCTCGAGTTCCAGGCGCGCACCGTGAGGTAGTAGATGCTGCTCGCGGTGCCGCCGGGCACGCCGGTGAGCTGCACCGTGCCGCCGCCCGCCTGCAGCGCCGCATCGATCGGGGCGCTCGCGACCAGCTGACCGCCCTGGCTCAGCATGATGCTGCCGTGATCGTACTTACCGGCGGTCGCGGCTTTCACGGTCGCGCTGACGGTCGCGGAGGAGTTTCCGGAGGCGAGCGCCAGCGTGCCGAGCGTCACCGGGCTTGCGGCGGTGACGCCGGTCGCCGTGGGGGCCGACACCGTGACACCGAGGCTTCCGTTGGCATAGAAGGGCGCGCTGGCCGCCACGCGGTAGGTGCCCGCACCCTCGGCCGGTGCCGCGCTCACCACCGTGACAGTGGCACCGCTCGAGACGTACGTGCCCGAGTCCACCGTACCTGAGGAGAGCGCCTGCGGATTGGCGAGCACCTGGTTGAAGGGATCGATGGGATTAGCCTCGATGACGTAGGGCACTTCGCCTGAGCCGGACAGTGTCTGGTAGAAGCCGGCCTCGGCGCCCGCGGGGAGCGGCGCGCCGGCGGCGGTCGCGATGTTGGCCGTGTAGGAGCTCGCGGCGCGCGGCAGCAGTGTCCCCACCGACACCAGGTTCGCCGGGGTGATGGGCGAGTCGTCGATGCTCGTTCCCGTGTTCGTCGTGCCGGTCGTGCTCGTGGTGGTGCTCGCGCCGCTCGTGAGGCTCGAGATGCCGATGCCGCTGCTGCCCACGGGCGGGACGATGATGTCCTTGATGATGATGGTCGCGATCCCGGCGCCATGGATCACAATGTCGTAGCTCACGTTGTTCGAGGAGTTGGCCGCCAGCGGGTAAAGCGTGAAGCTGCCGTCGGCGGCCACCGGTGTGCTGGCCACTACGTAGTGACGCGTGCCATCGGGGGTGAGCGCCTCGGCACTGACCTCGATGCCCGGCGTGCCGTTGGCGCTCGTGAGCGTGAGGTTGGTGAGCGTGAGCTGTCCCTGGATGCCGCCCGACTGTGCCAGGTTATAGGCGCTGGCGTGCGAGCTCAGCAGCACGCCGCTCACGCCGCCATAGGTGAAGGCGGTCAGGTCGCGCGCGCCATCCACGTTGAGCGCGAACTCCGACGTCGTGGTCGTCTCGCCGCCTACGGAGCTGGTCGCACCAGTCGAGGGGGTGGTTGCGGTGGTGGTAGTCGTGCTCGTCGTCGTGCCGGTCGCGCTCGTGCCTTCGAGCGCTCCCGCGCCTACGCCCCCGATGGGAACGGTGAGCGAGGTCTGGATACCGAGTCCCTTGTCGGGATTGAGCAGCTCGAGGGGCAACTGGTGCGTGACGCCGCTGCTGTCGACGTAGTCAGCCTCCATGTTGTACGTCGCGCCGAGCGTCTGCGCCGAAGCCGTGAGCGGCGTCGAGGCGTCGACGGGAATGAAGCGCACCTGGGAGTAGGAGCCCGGAGCAAGTCTGAGGTCGGTGGCGAGGTATGCGAAATTGCCCCCCGAGTCAGCCACCAGATCGACGGTTATCGGCGTCGACAGCGGGAACTGCGCCCAGCCGCCGTCGTCGGGGCCGGCGCTGGCGCTGCTGTTGAACCACACGGCCTGCGCCGTGAGATATACGTGCGTGTAGAGCGGCGGAGTGTTGCCGATCGCCGACACGTTGGTACGGTTCGAGCAGCCGCCGAGAGCTGCGAGTACCGCGAGCGATGCGAGTAGGGCAGTTTGCGGACGAGCCATGGAGGGTCCCTGTGCTCCGTGGGACTTCACGATCATCTCCCAAGTTCCGGAGCGCTGCAATGCGCGGGCGTGTGACAAGTGTATGAAATTGTGCGGGCGGCGCGCGGTCCGCAGCGGATTATGACCGCGGCTTCGTTCCCCTCATGATCGCGTGGCGAACGTCGGCGAGCGGCGCGGCATCGCTGAGGCGCACGGCATCGCCGTCCGCTGTGACACCGAGCTCGCGCCACAAAGCGGCGAGCTCCGGCGCGTACGCGGAATCCTTCATGCGCGCGTAAAGATCCTCGAGGCTCGTGGTGCCCACCGCCGCATCGCCGGTCGCGAGCACGCGCTCGATCGGCCACTCGGACTTAAGTCCCCCGCTCACGCGCGCGATGGCGCGCACCGCATCCTGGAGCCCCTGCGCGTCGTGGCTGCGGCGGCGGATGTCGACGTCGGCCATCAGGCAGAACATCGCGCCGCCCCAGTAGGTGCGTCCCCAGGTGTGGGTGTGGTCGAGACCCTGGTCGCCTTCCTGCGGGAGCCCGCGCGGCATCTGCCGCAGCTCCTCCGCCCACACGTCCTGCTCGGTGCGGTTTCCGGCCTGCACGCGCGCGATGCCTTCCACGTAGGTCGCGAGCCCCTCCGAAAGCCAGGCATGCTCGGGTCCCACGTCGGGCAGGGCGAGATGCGTCATCTCGTGCACCATCACCCAGTCGGACTCGAGCTGCGCTTCGGTCACCTCGCGCCCGACCCGCACGCGAATGAGCGCGTCCGGGTTGGCGTAGGTGCTGCCGCCCTGCACGCCGGCGCCGGGACCGGGACGCAGCTCGATCGTGGCGCGCGCGGTGGGGAAGCCGCCGTAGTAGGCGGCGACAATCTCCGCGGAACGGCGCACCCAGGCAACGAGCGCCTCGTTCCCTGCGTTGAAGTCGCCCGCGCCAAGCTCGACGCGCAGCCGCACTCCGTCGACGGTGAGCTCGGCCGGGTCTCCGAGTGAAGGCGTGCAACCGAGCGCGCCGGCGCCGGCCAGCACGGCGGCCAGCAAGGCGCGGCGCGCGCGCGCGTGAAGGGGGGGAGTCGCGGCCGGCGTCATGGCAGGCCTGCATCATGCCCCAGGCCGCCGCGCGGCGCCGCAAGCGCTGCGCCTAGCCGCCGTCCTCCTGCGTCGAGCGCCCGTCGATCCAGGTCTCGAGGACCCGCAGCTCATCGTCGGCGGCCACGAGGTTGGCGCGATAGCCCGGAGCAATGCGGCCGATCTCGTCGCCCAAGCCGAGGAACTCCGCCGGCCACTGGCTTGCCATGCGTGCCGCCTGCGGCAGCGGCACACCGAGCATCTCGATCGCGTTGCGTACGCAGCTCGCCATGTCGATATTGGAGCCGGCGAGGCGTCCGTCCTCATCGACGCACACGCTGCCGGACACGAGGATGCGCCGTCCCTGCAGCTCGAAGGAGCTGACGTTGGTACCGACGCTCGGCATCGCGTCCGTCACCAGCATGAAGCGCTCATGCGGCTTGCAGCGCAGCGCAATGCGTAGCACCACCGGACTCGTATGCAGCCCGTCGACGATGATGCCGCACCAGCTCGCGGCGTCGTCGAGAGCCGCGCCCACCGTGCCGGGCTCGCGCCCGGTGAGCTGCGACATGGCATTGAAGAGGTGCGTGAAGCCGGTGAGTCCGTGGCGCAGCGCGGTCGTGATCTGCGCGTAGGTCGCATTGGTATGGCCTGCGGACACCACCACCCCGGCGGCGACCAGCCTCTCGATGATCTCGGGAGTCGTCATCTCGGGCGCGAGCGTCACCAGCGTCCTGCCGGTGTGCAGCGAGGTGAGGAGCCCGACGGCACTCGTATCGAGCTCGCGCAGCTTCGCCGGGTCGTGCACGCCCTTGCGCTCGACATTGAGGAAGGGTCCCTCGATGTGGATGCCAAGCACGCCCGGCACACCGCTCTCGATCGCGCCGCGGACCGCGGCGATGGCGCGCGCGACCACGTCGAGATCATCGCTGATGAGCGTCGGCAGGAAGCCCGTGGTGCCGAAGCGGCGGTGCGCGCGGCCGATCGCCCGGATGGCATCGAGGCTCGGGGAGTCGTTGAAGAGCACGCCGCCGCCGCCGTTCACCTGCGAGTCGATGAAGCCGGGCAGCAGCAGCGCTCCCTTGAGATCGTGCCGCGGAATCTTGCGGATGCGGCGATCGGCGGCGGCGGCGACCTCGCGGATGCGGCCGTCGGCGATCAGCACGGCGCGGCCTTCGGTGAGCTCCTCGCCATTCTTCCCGGCACCGAGCAGCATGCGCCCGTTGATGAGTGCCATGCTCATCAGAGGGTCTCGGTCACCTTGGAAAGGTGCGGCGGGCGGTCGGGGTCACGGCCGCGCTCGAGCGAGAGCGCATTGGCCAGAGGATAGAGGCTCTGCGCGTGGAGCAGCGGCTCGATCACCGGGTGCGCTTTCACGGTCGGCAGCGCGGTGGCCTGCGCCACCTCGGCCCCGGCGATGAGCACCGCCGCACCCTGGGCGGCGAGCTCGCCGGCGAGCTGCACGACCCCCGCGCGACTCTCGTCGTCCTGGGTGAAGATCAGCAGCGGAAAGTGCGCGCGCACCAGCGCCATCGGCCCGTGGCGCAGCTCCGCCGCCGAGAGCGCTTCGGCGTGTAATCCGCAGGTCTCCTTGAATTTGAGTGCCGCCTCCTGCGCGATGCCGAGCCCGAGGCCGCGCCCGATCACGTAGAGACTATGGGCGCCGCTGAGGGTCGCGACCGCCGCGCTCCAGTCGAGCTCGAAAGCGCGCTCGAGCAGCGGCGGCGCGCTCTCGAGGGCCGCCGCGAGCTCGCTGTCGCGCGCCCAGCCGGCGACCAACTGCACGATGGCCGCCAGTGAGGCGATGTAGGACTTGGTGGCGGCGACACTCAGCTCGGGGCCGGCGCCGAGCGGGATGAGATCGTCGGCGAGCTGCGCGAGCGGCGAGCTCTCCGCGTTCACGAGCGCCACCACGCGGGCGCCGCCCGAGCGCGCCCGGCTCACGGTGCTGAGCAGATCCGGGCTGGCGCCCGACTGCGAGATCGCCAGCATCACGGTGCCGGCGAGGTCCGGCGCCACGTCGTACACCGAGCTCACCGACGGCGAGGCGGAGGAGGTGAGGACACCGAGGCGGGTCTCGATCAGGTAGCGCGCGAAGGTTGCGGCGTGATCGGAGCTGCCGCGCGCGCAGGTGACGATGGCGCGCGGCGGTGCCTGGCGCAGCCGCGCGGCGAGGCGCGCGACACGCTCGGCGTTGGAGTTGAGCTGTGTGCGCACCACGCCCGGAGCCTGCGCGGCCTCGCGGTACATGCGGGTGCTCGCGGCAGATAGGCTCACGTGGCGATGCTGAGCTCGGCGACGAAATCGTAGATGTCGCCGCGGTAGAAGGACTGGGTGAACTCGGCGGCGCGCCCGTCCTGCAGGAACCCGAGGCGCTCGACCAGCAGGCCCGCGTCCTTCTCCTTCGCCTGCAGCAGCTCGGCCTGCTCGGCCGTGAGCAGCACCGAGCGCAAGCGCTGCAGCGCACGCACCGGACGGTTGCCGGCGCGTTCGAGCGCCGCGTAGAGAGAGGACTCGACCGCTTCCAGCGAGGGCAGGCAGGAGGCGAGGATGGTCGCGTACTCGAGCGACATCGGCACATCGTCCGCGAAGCGGATGCGGTGGAAGCGGTACACCGGCGTACCGGGACTGGCGCGCAGCGTGAGCGCTTCCTCCGGGGTCACGGTGCCGGCGGCTTTGCGCAGCCAGACGCTGCGCGGGTTGCGGCCGCGCGCGCGCATGTCCTCGGAGAAGGACGTGAGCTTGGAGAAATTCTTCTCGACGCGCGCCAGCACGAACGTGCCCGAGCCCTGCCGCCGCACCAGCAGGCCTTCCGCGACCAGGCCCTCGATCGCCTTGCGCACGGTGATGCGCGAGACGCTGAAATCATCGGCCAGATCACGCTCCGGCGGCAGCGCATCGTCGGGACCCAACACGCGTGTCTCGATCGCCTGACGCAGCGCGCGTTGCAGTTGTTGGTAAAGCGGCAGGCTGCTCTTTTCGTCGAGTTTGCCGACCGTCTGTGACAGCAGCGTCAAGGTGCTTTCTCCGGGCCATGCTGCAGGAAACAACATGCTACCACTATAGTACCAGTCTGTTACTGTGGAGAATACACGCGGGGAACTCAACAGGCTGTTTTGACTTGCAAAATCAGAGTCGCCTGCATTTGGTCTCTAAGGGTATAGCATTCCTGGCATATTGGTACTATATTGGAATGTAACTGGTCCGGTGCTTAGGACCAGTTCCGGAGCGCCCCGCACCAGTGCTCCTGGGTCTCGAGGGGGAGCAAACGAAACCTGATCCGCGTGCACAGGCTAACGACAAACATTCGGGGTAGGTAAATCATGAGAATTGCACGATCGACCTTGATCGGAACGGCGGTCGCCGTGGCTCTGTTCGGACAGAGCGCGGCGCTCAAAGCGGAGACAGCAACCACGCAGACTACGCAGCCGCCGAGTGACGGCGCAGTCGTGGCGCAGGCCGGTACCGGCGCCGACCAGGCCGGCAAACCAGGCGAGCTGCAGGAGGTCGTGGTCACGGGCATCCGCTATTCGATGGAGCAGTCGATCGAGAAGAAGAAGGCGGCGGTGGCCACGGTCGAGGTGGTCACGGCCGATGACATCGGCAAGATGCCCGACAAGAACGTCGCCGACGCGCTGCAGCGCCTGCCCGGCGTCACCATCAGCGCCGCCGGCGCCAACGAAGGCGGCTTCGACGAAGCCGATCGCGTCAGCATGCGCGGCACCAACCCGAGCTATACCCAGACGCTGGTCGACGGACACTTCGTCGCCTCCGGTGACTGGTTCGTGCTCGATCAGACCGGCACCGTCGGTCGCAGCGTCAGTTACACACTACTGCCCTCGGAAATCGTCGGGCAGGTCACGGTGCAGAAGACCTCACAGGCCGACCTGGTCGAGGGCGGCATCGCCGGCTCGGTCGATATCATCACGCGCAAACCGCTCGACTTTCAGAAGAGCAGCACCCTCGAGGCGTCCGCCGGTGCAGTCTACTCGGACCTGCCGAACAAGACCGACCCGCAGTTCAACGTGCTCGGCAACTGGATCAACGACGCCCACAACTTCGGCGTGCTGATACAGGGATTCTCCGAGACGCGCGACCTGCGTCGCGACGGCCAGGAGATTCTCAACTACGGCCAGATCGCGCCCGGCAGCGCCATCGCCCTGAAGGACCCGAACCTGGCCAACGTCTGGTATCCGGGTCTGATCGACGACGCGCTCTTCACGCAGACCCGCCAGCGCAACGGCGGCCTGATGGACGTCGAGTTCCAGGCGAACGATGCCCTCAGCTTCAACGCCACGGGCTTCTACTCGAAGATGAACGCGACCGACTACAACCGCAGCTATAGCTTCTGGGGAAACAACGTCATCGCCTCAGGCAGTGGCCAGGCCCCGAACCCGGGCTACGTGGTGCAGAACGGCACGCTCGTCTCGGCCAGCTTCGCGGGGGTCCCGGGCACCAGCTACGGGGTCTATGATCAGATCTCACGCCCCGATGAGAGCGCCGACACCAACTTCGGCAACCTCGACATCAACTGGCAAGCGTCGGATCAGCTGAAGTTCCTCGGCCAGGTAGGCGTGTCCACCGGCCACGGCAAGACGCCGACGCAGGATGTCTCGGAGACCTTGGCGGGCACCGGCAACGGGGCCTCTTACACGCTCAACGGCACGACCACCGCCGCCAGCTGGAACCTCGGCAACACCAACGTGACGAGCCCGCAGCCGGGCGGCGTGCCGGTCGGGTTCAGCTGGATCTTCGGTGACCAGAACATGGACGTGCTCGACCGGGAGGTCTGGGCCAAGATCGACGGCAACTACAAGTTCGACTCCGGCACCTTTAAGACCCTCGAGTTCGGGGTGCGCTATTCCGATCACGAGCGCCATCTATGGGGCGTCATCGGCCAGGGGCCGGGCTGCGACGGCGGTCCGCTGCAGTGGGGCGTCGCGCCGTACTACTGCCCCGATGCGGCCGGCACCCCCTATAACCTCGCGAACTATCCGGTCGGCTACCAGAATTTCCCGACCAACTTCGGCTCCGGGCTCGGCAGCGGCTTCCCGACCCAGATCTGGTACTGGACGCCGGCACAGCTGGCGGCTTACGACGCGGCCATGACCGACCGCAATCCGATCGGGCGCGCCGACTGGACGTCCGATTACGGCCTGGAGGAGAAGGACTCGGCCGCTTACGTCCAGGGCAACTGGTCCGGCACCGACTGGGCCGGAAACCTCGGCGTGCGCCTGGTGCGCACCGGCGAAGACGTGATCGACAACGTGCCGGCGGCCGCCGGCCAGTCGGGGGCGATCACGACCTCGGCCTTCGGCCCCTACGTCCAGCAGGAGACCGACAACAACTACACGAACGTACTGCCGAGCGGCAACCTCAAGTACGACATCGCGCCCGACCTCATCGGCCGTCTGGCCGCCGCGGAGACGCTGGGGCGTCCGGACTACTCCGCGCTCGCCGGCTCCAACACCGTGACGATCTCGCCGCTCACTCCGGCCGGGGTCGGCAGCGCTTCGGGCGGCAACCCGAACCTGAAGCCGATCCGCGCCGACAACTACGACGCGGCGCTCGAGTGGTACTTCGAGCCCAAGGCGCTGCTGGCGGTGGACGCCTTCTACATGGATCTGCACGACTACGTGGGGCTCGGGACCGTCACGCGCCAGTTCTTCACGGAGAACAACAATTACCCGCAGGGCTTCTTCGGTAACTACCTTGTTACGGTTCCCTACAACGCCACGGGCAAGGTTGAAGGAGCGGAGTTCAACTACCAGCAGACGTTCTTTGAGCACTGGGGCATCGCCAGCAACTTCACCTGGGCCGACGGCACGCAGACTTCCGGTGTGCCGGTGGGCGGGGACACGCGCCTGGTGGGCACTTCGAAGCAGACCTTCAACGCGGTGGGGTTCTACGAGAACAACTACTTCAGCGCCCGGGTGGCCTACAACTACCGCTCATCCTTCTATAGCGGGCTGGACCGCTCGACCGCCTTCACGCAGGCGGGCATCGGTACCTGGGCGGCCTCACTCGCCTACAAGATCAACGAGAGCACCTCGTTGACCCTCGATGGACTGAACCTCAACAACCCGACGCTCAAGTACTACGCGCTGGGTGAGTACCAGCCACGCGCGTTCTACAAGAACGGCTCGCAGTACTACCTGAACCTCCGCATGAAGTTCTAAGCGGGACAGGTTTCCGGGCGGGCGGCTCTCTCCCCTCCATGCCGCCCGCCCGGGGTCCTTTCAGGGGATTGGGTCCGCACGCGCAGCGCTTGGGTGGTGCGCTCCCGGCGCAACCATGAGCACCGCCACGCTCTACAACCAGTCGCTGGGTCCGGCCGGCGGGCGCAGCCCGCTCGCAGGTCCGCCGCCGCTGCGGCGCATCGTGATCGTCGGCGGCGGCACCGCCGGATGGATGACCGCGCTCATCCTGGCGCGCCCGCTCATCGAGCGCGGCGTCGAGATTACGCTGCTCGAGCCGCCCGCCGTGGAGGTCGACGGAGCGGGGGACGGCTCGACGCCCTGGCTGCGCGGCTTCTTCGACGGCTTAGGGATCGAGGAGGCGGAGTGGATGCCCGCCTGCGACGCCACTTACAAGTGCGGCATCACTTTCGAGGGTTGGTCGACCAGACGCGGCTTCGAGCGCTACTTTCACCCCTGCGCCTCGATGCTCGACAACCTCACCATGAGGCAGTTCGTCCACAACGTGGACGCCCGGGTCAACGGCGCCGACGTGCACGCCCATCCGGATCGCTTCTTCATCGCGGCGCGCCTCGCCGCGCGCCGCCGCGCGCCCAAGGCACCCGAGAGCTTCCCGTTCGACATCTGGCACGGCTATCACTTCGATGCGGTGCTGCTCGGGCAATTCCTGCGCCACAAGGCGCTGGAGCGCGGCGTGCGCTGCCACACCTGTCACGTCACCCACGCGACGCTCGCGCAGGACGGCTCGATCGCTGCGGTGAGCACCCGCGAGGGTGAGAGTATCGCGGCGGACCTGTTCGTCGACTGCAGCGGTTCGGTGGGACTCCTTATCGAGAAGGCCTTGCGCACATCCTACGTGAGCTTCTCCAGCAACCTGTTCAATGATGCGAGCGTGGTGCTGCAGACTCCGATCGGCGACCAGCTCCCTTCGGAGACTGTCTCGACGGCCATGCGCCACGGCTGGACATGGAAGATCCCGCTCGCGAGCCGCTACGGCAACGGCTACGTCTACTCGAGCGGCCACTGCACGAAGGACGAGGCCGAGACGGAGCTGCGCCGGCACCTCGGGCTCCTTGAGTCGGACGTGGAGGCGCGGCACCTCAAGATGCGGATCGGGCGGGTGACCCGCCACTGGAACCGGAATTGCCTCGCCGTGGGGCTCGCGCAGGGCTTCATCGAGCCGCTCGAGGCGACCGCGCTGCTGTTCATCCAGCACACCGCGGCCACCTTTCTCGAGTACCTCGAGCAGGGCGATCTGGGCGATGAGGCGCACCAGCGCTTCAACGAGCGGATGAACGCGCACTTCGAGGGCACACGCGACTACATCGTCACGCACTACAAGACCAACAGCCGCGAGGACACCGAGTACTGGCGCGCCAATGCGGCTAACATGAACCTTTCCGAGCCGCTGCAGCAGCTGTATGCGCTATGGATGTCCGGCAAGGGGATCGCCGCGGCGGTCGGCGAGCAGACGCTCGGCAGGGGCTATCCGGTGTTCTCCTGGTACGCGATCATGTCGGGCATGGGGAACTTTCCCGACCACGGCCCGCTGCGCGCGCCGAATGCACGCGAGGATCTCTACAGCATGGCCGAGATCGACGACCTGCTGGAAAGAAGCTCGGCCAACTTTCCGGATCATCGCGCAGCCCTCCGGAGCATCGCGCCGCGCCGCACCGGGCCGTCGCTCCAGGTCTACTTCTTCTGATGCCGAGCGCGGCGCCGATGCGCGAGTACCAGGGCCTCTCCGATGAGGCCATCCGCAGCGACGTGCTCGCATCCTGGCAGCCGGCGGTGCTGCGCGGCCTGATCGGCAACTGGCACGCCGTGACGCTCGGGCGCGACTCCCCGCCGGCGCTGGTCGACTATCTGCGGCGCCTCGACAACGGCACGGCGGTCGACGCCATCATGACGCCCCCCGAGATGCAAGGCCGCATCTTCTACGGCGAGGGGATGAATGGCTTCAACTTCGTGCGCAACCGCCTCTCGATCAGCTCGGTGGCCGAGCAGGTGCTGCGCTACGGCGGCTTCGCGCGCCCGCCGGCGGTGGCGGTACAGAGCGGGCTGATCCACGACTGTCTGCCGGGCTTCATCGCCGACAATCCGCTTCCCCTCCTTGATGCGGCGGTGCAGCCGCGCATCTGGCTCGGCAACGCGATCACGACGCCCACGCATCTCGATGAGTGGCACAACATCGGCTGCGTGGTGAGCGGGCGGCGACGCTTCACGCTGTTTCCGCCGGAGCAGATCGGGAACCTCTACATCGGGCCGCTCGATTTCGCGCCCACCGGGGCGCCGATGTCGCTCGTCAGGCTGCACGCTCCGGACTTCGAGCGCTTCCCGAGGTTTCGCGAGGCACTGGCCGCGGCGCAGAGCGCCGTACTCGGCCCCGGAGACGCGATCTACATCCCGCCGCTCTGGTGGCATCACGTCGAGTCGCTCGATCCCTTCAATCTGCTGGTGAACTACTGGTGGCACGTGCTCGGGGGCGCCGCGGTCGGTGCGGTCTCGGGCTTCGACGGTCTCCTGGTCTCGATCCTGAATCTGCGCACGCTCCCGGCGCCCGCACGCGCCGCCTGGCGCGCGCTCTTCGAGCACTACGTCTTCGGCGACCAGGCCGAGGTTACCGGCCACATTCCACCGCATCGGCACGGGCTCCTCGGGGAGCTCTCGCCGGCCGACGCACAGCGGTTGCGCGAGCAGATCGCGCAGCGCCTGAAGACCGGCAAGTGATGCGCCCGCGCCCGGCGCTTTGCGGGGTCACGGCCACCGTGCTGCTCGCCGTCGGCGGGGCGCGGGCCGCCGTCCCGGAGGCTGCGCCGCTCGCCGATGTCATCCCGATGCCCGCCTCGGTGGTGCCGCTACCGGGCGCGGTCGCGATCCGGGACGGCACCGGGATCTTCGCTCCGGGAGGAGCCGAGGCGGCGCGCATCGGGGCTTATTTCGCCGACCTCATGCATGCGAGCCACGGGCTGCGCCTGCGCCTGCGGCTGCGCACCCGCGACGACCATCCCTCGCGCGATGGCACGATCGCCTTCGCGCTC
>JASHQW010000061.1 GCA_030038875.1 Gammaproteobacteria bacterium
CGATGTTGAAGGACATGGGGATTGTCTCCGTAAGAAAGTTTGGCTGGACCGGGGGCTAGTCGACGCTGACCACCGAGCTGAGCGGAATCGTGCCGTTGGTCGTGTTGAGATCGAGAGTCTGGGTGGACTGATCGATGGTGACGCTCTGCACCTGGCTGTAGACGAGCGGGCTCACTGCCTGGCTGCTGCCGCCGACCGTCGCACTGACGCCGAGCGTGTACTGGCCGGCGGGGGCTGCGGCGCCGCTCGTGGTGGTGCCGTTCCAGGTGAAATTGGTGTAGCCGGAAGAGGCCGGCGAGACGCTGAAGGAATCGACCAGCGCGCCCGCGGAATTCGTGACCGACACGGTCAGGGAGCTGGCGCCGCTCGGGGCGGTCACAGCGCCCGAGACGCTGCCGCCGGCGGCCAGCTGGGCGGTGCTGCCCGAAGCGAGCACCGAGTGCCCGAGGAGCGAGGTGCCGTTCAGCATCTGTGCGCTCTGCAGGCTCGAGGTGAGGGAGGAAATCGAGGTCTGCAGGCTCTGCAGGCTCGACACCTCGGACAGTCCCTCGATCTGCGCCAGGAACTGCGTCGGGTCGGTGGGGTTGAGCGGATCCTGGTTCTGCATCTGCGTGCTGATCAGCTGCAGAAACTGCGTCTGATTGATCTGCATGTTGGCCGGGACGGCGCTCGAGGCGCTGGTGGTGCTGCCGGTCGAGCTCGAGCCGGTGAGACTGGTGGCGGAGCTCGTGGGTGTCGAGAGCACGCTGCCGATCGGAAGTGTGGAGGCGGACATGGGGTTCCTTACTTCATGCGGTGTTAGTGGGCTTCAGGCTCAGTCGCCGAGCTTCAGTGTGGCGAGCATCAGGTCCTTGGCCGTGCTCATGACCTCGACGTCGTTCTGGTAGGCGCGCGAGGCAGAGATCATGTCGGTCATCTCCTCGATGACGTTGACGTTGGGCGCGTAGACGTTGCCCTGGGCGTCGGCCAGCGGGTTGCCGGGATCGTTGCGCACCGTGGGCGCGGCCTGGCTCTCGACGATTCCGGCAACGCGCACCGTGGCGCCACTTTGCTGCGCGCTGGCGCTGCTCGCGGCCGCGCCGACCGCGGCGTGCACCGCCTGGAAGACCGGGTGGCGCGCCTTGTAGACGGTGGACGGATCGCCGCTGACCGAGTCGGCGTTGGCGAGGTTGCTCGCCACGGTGTTGAGCCGCACCGACTGCGCGGAAAGTCCGGAGCCTGCGATCTCGAATATCTTGAAGGAGGGCATGCGTGAGTCTCCGTGCCGCGTACCGTCACGACTGGCCGGTGATGGCCGTCATCAGGTCCTTGAACTTGCCAGAGAGAAAACTGAGCGCCGCCTGGTAGCGCACCGTGTTGTCGGCGAACGCCGCCTGCTCCATCTGCACGTCCACCGTGTTGCCATCGAGCGAGGGGGCGAGCGGGACGCGGTACTTGAGGCCGCCGGCTGTTCCGGTAGTGGCGGTCGCGCTGCTGCCGCTCACATGAGCGCCGTTGGTGGTCGCGAGCGGGAGCGCGCTGGCATTGGCGCCGGCCGTGCCGGCCAGCACCGCGCGGAAGTCGATGTCCTGTGCCTTGAAGTTCGGTGTATCGGCGTTGGCGATGTTGTTCGCCAGCACCGTGGTGCGCTGGGCGTAGAGCTTCAGCGCGTCCTGGTCGACGCCGAGATAAGCATCGAGGTTAAGTGGCATGACAGACTTCCGACGTAAACTGAACCTGGGTCGGACAAAGCAAGACGCGTGCCAGGGGGTGCCCTGTGGCCGCTGTGGGGCGGATGCCGGGAGGCGCGGGCAAAAGAGCCGAAAATAGGTGAACGGCGTCACGCCCGCGCGGCAAGGCGTTGCCGCCCGAGCACGCGTCGCGGCCGCTGGACCGCCTGTCCGTTGGCGCTGCGCAGCTGGCGCGCCATTTGCACATCCTCTGTCATGAGGATCCTCACGACGACGATATTCCGGCGCTGCGCCACCGGCGTGGCTCTCTGCTCTGCCATGCTCATGCTCGGCGTCGCGGCGGCGGAACCCGCCGCCGCACCGGGCGTCGAGCGCCTCGAGAGCCTGCAGGCGGCGGCCGAGGGGCTGATTCGCGGTGAGCTGCGCGATGCGAGCTACGCGGTCCACGTGAGGGCCGCCGAGCTCGATCCGCGGCTGCACCTTGCGCACTGCCCCACGGCGCTCGTGGCGGCGCTCCCGGCGCGCACCGAGCTCGGCGCGCACGTCGTGGTCAGGGTGAGCTGCAGCGCGCCGGGCCTTCCCTGGGCGATCTATGTGCCGGTCAACATCGAGTCCGATATCAGCGTGCTCATCCTCAGGCAGAGCGTGCTGCGCGGGGCGCGGCTTTCCGCCGCCGAGGTGACGCCGGAGATCCGGCGGGTGGCGGGACTCGCCGTTGGTTATGTGACGGACGTCGCGACCCTCGAGCATCACACGCTCGTGCGCTCGCTCCCGGCGGGGACCGCGCTCACGGCGGACGCGCTGCTGGCCGATCTCATCGTTCACCAGGGCCAGGAAGTCACGCTCATCGCCTCCGCGCCCGGAATCAGCGTGCGCGCCACCGGCAAGGCGCTGCAGGACGGGCGCGAGGGCGCGCGCGTCCGGGTGCAGAATCTCGCCTCCCTCAAGATTGTCGAGGGGGTGGTCGATGCCAGTGGAGTGATCGAAATCACACCCTAAAGGTTTTTCCGGAACTGCCGTTAAAGCTCACCAGATGCCCCAGGAGTTTTCCCGTGTCCAATAAGATCAATGACTTGACGACAAACGTCACGGCGGGCCGCCCCTCCGCGGTCGCCCCGACGCGCGATGTCGTCTCGGGCGGCGGCAACGCCGCGCCGGCCCCCGCTTCGGGGGAGGTCCACATCACCGATACCGCCAGCCAGCTCGCCTCCCTCGAGCAGTCGCTGCGCGATTCGCCCGCGGTCGATTCGGCCAAGGTGGCGCAGCTGCAGAGCGCGATCGAGCAGGGGACCTACCAGGTCAACCCCGAGCACGTCGCCACGCAGCTCATGCAGATGGAGCGCGCGCTCGCCGGTCTCGGCCAGAAGGGGGAATAGCGCATGGATCCTGTCCTGTGCCGCGAGCACCTGGCCGAGCTGCTGGGTGAGGAGATCGTGCTGCTGACCGAGCTGCAGCAGCTGCTCGAAGAGGAGCGCGATCTGATCGGCACGGGCGAGCCCGAAGCGCTGCAACGCACGACGGCCGCCCGCCAGGAGCGGCTCGGGGCGCTGGCGCGCATCGAAGAGCAGCGCCGCTCGCTCTGCAGCCTGCACGGCGAATCTGCGGACCGCGCGGGACTCGAGCGGCTGCGCCAGTGGTGCGACCCGACCGGCATCCTGACGCCACGACTTTCCGAGTGCCTGGGGCGCGC
>JASHQW010000062.1 GCA_030038875.1 Gammaproteobacteria bacterium
CTTGCGTTATGTATGCAGATGCGAATCATTCGCATTCGCATGATAGACAGGGAGACGAGCTCCGGTCAACGCCGGGCGAGGGGGAACTTCAGAACTGAAGCGTACGAGACAGGGGGTGCGCGGCTCACTGCGGGGGAGAGGCGGCTTCCTTGGCGGCGAGCTCCGCCGCGGTGCCCGTCGAGGTGCCAAGCGAGGCGGCATTCCAGCCGCCGCCGAGCGCCTCGATCAGGGTGACGCTCGCGACCAGGCGGTTCTGGCGAATGGTGAGGAGTGTCTGCGCATCGCCGAGCGCAATCGTCTGCGCCGTGATCACCGAGGTGTAGGCAACGGTACCGGCCTTGTACTGGTTGAGCGTCAACTGCACGGCGAGGTTCGCATCCTTCACGGTCTGCTCCTGCACCTGCACCTGCTGCTCGAGGATGCGGAGCGTCGCGAGCTCATCCTCGACCTGCTGAAAGGCCGCGAGCACGGTCTGGCGATAGTTGGCGACCGCGGCGTCGTAGGCGGCGCGCGCCTGGCGCACCTGCGCGGGGCGGGCGCCAAAGTCGAGCAGCGTGTCGGTCGCCGCGCCGCCGAAGGACCAGAGATTGTTCGGCGCCGTGACGAGGCCTGAGACCACGCTGTTCGCGAAGCCGTAGCTGCCGTTCAGCGTCAGATCCGGAAAGTAGGCGGCGATCGCGACACCGATCTGGGCGTTGGCCGCGGCCATCTGCCGCTCGGCCGCCGCGATGTCGGGCCGCCGCTCGAGGAGTGCCGAGGGCACGCCGATCGGGGCGACCGGCACCAGCGTACCAAGCTTGGCGCGCGGCAGCGTGAAGTCGCCGGGCGGCTTGCCGATGAGGACCGCGATGGCGTGCTCGAGCGTCGCGCGCGTCACGCCCACGGCGATCTGCTGCGACTCGGCGCCCTCGAGCTGCGTCTCCGCGGTGATCACGTCGGTCTTGGCGGCGACGCCGACCTTGTACTGGTTCTCGGTGATCTGCAGAGAGCGCTTGTAGGCCTCGACCGTCTCATCGAGCAGTTGCTGCTGCTCATCGGTGACGCGCAGCTCAATGTAATCGCTGGCGAGGGTCGCCTGCGCGGAAAGACGCGCGGCCGCGAGGTCGGCCTCGCTGACGCGGGCGCTCGCGATGTCGCCTTCGACGGTGCGGCGGATCTTGCCCCAGAGGTCGAGGTCCCAGGAGGCCGTGCCTTCCAGCTCGAACAGGTTCTTTGGAATGGAGATGGGGGCAGCAGCAGCGCCCGCCCCGACACTTTCCGCGCTGGCTCCAGGACCGCCGCTACGGGTGCCGGAGGCGGCGACACCGATGGTCGGGAAATAGCCGGCGCGCGCCTGAGCCACAACCGCGACCGCTTCGCGCCACTGGGCCTCGGACTGCTTGAGCGTCTGGTTGGAGATGTCGATCTGCTTCTCGAGCGAGTCGAGCGTCGCATCGTCGTACACCGACCACCAGTCCGTGCCGCTCGCCGCCTCGCGCGGCTCGGCCGGCTTCCAGCCCTCCGCCTCCTTGAAGCGCTGCGGTACCGGGGCGGAGGGGCGGTGATAGTTCGGGCCGACGGCGCAGCCGCTCACGAGGGCCGCAATCAATGCAGCGGCCGCTACCGCGCTCGCCAGGCCTGAATCCTTGCGGTCGTGCTTCATGCTCATACCTGTGCCGGTTCGGCCTGCGCTGCCGGGGGTGTCTGGGGATGGATCCGCGCCCACATCCGGCTGCACCACGCGCCGAAGCGATCGAGATAGAGATACACGACCGGAGTCGTATAGAGCGTCAGCACCTGGCTCACGGCGAGGCCGCCGACGATGGAGATGCCGAGGGGCCTGCGCATCTCGGCGCCGTCACCGCTCCCCAGCGCGAGCGGTACGGCGCCCAGCATCGCCGCCATGGTGGTCATCATGATCGGGCGGAAGCGCAGGAGCGAAGCGCGGTAGATCGCATCCGCGGGTGCGCGCCCCTCGCGCTGCGCCTCGAGCGCGAAGTCGATCATCATGATGGCGTTCTTCTTCACGATGCCGATGAGGAGGAACAGCCCGATGAGTCCCATGACGTCGAACTCCTGCCCGAAGAGGCGCAGCGCGAGCATGGCGCCGGCGCTGGCGGAGAAGATCGTCGAGAGGATCGTGACCGGGTGGATGTAGCTCTCGTAGAGCACGCCGAGCACGATGTAGACGGTCGCGAGCGCCGTGAGAATCAGCACCGGCTCGCTGGCGAAGGACTGCTCGGCGGCCTGCCCGGTGCCCGCGAAGCTGCCGTGTATGGTGGTCGGCATGTGGATCTCGTTGACGGCGCGCGTGATCGCCGCCTGAGCCTGGCTGAAGGAGGCATTCGGCGCAATGTTGAAGGAGAGCGTCGTCGCAACGAACGTACCCTGGTGATTGACGGCGAGGGGCGTCGTGCCCGGATCGTATTGCGCGAAGGAAGCGAGTGGGATGGTCGGCTCGGCGGCCACCGTCACGGCGGAGCCCGTCGAAACCGCGCCGCGTCCGGTATTGGCGAGGCTGTTGGTCGCGAGATTGCGCGCCGTGTCGGCCGCGATCGCCGCGGCCGTGTTGTTCGCCGAGGTGGCGGTCGAGGTCACCGTGCCGGCGACCGCATTGGTCGACTGAGTGCCGCTCACCGTGCCGCCGGCGGTGCTGATCCACAGGTCCTTCAGTGTCTCGGGGCTCTGCCAGTACTTCGGCTCCACCTCCATGACGACGTGGTACTGGTTGAGGGCGCTGTAGATGGTGGAGACGTCGCGCTGCCCGAAGGCGTCGTAGAGGTTGTTGTCGATGGTGGCGGGATTCAGCTGCAGCCGCGAGGCGGTATCGCGGTCGATGGTGAGCTCGATCTCCTGGCCGTTCTGCTGCTGGTCGGAGTTGACGTCCGTGAGCGCGGGCTCGTGCGCGAGGGCATCGGCGAGCTTCGGCGCCCATTTATAGATCTCTGCCACGCTGTCGCCCTGCAGCGTGTACTGGTACTGGGCGTTGCTCTGGCGGCCGCCGACGCGGATGTCCTGCGCCGCCTGCAGGAAGAGCCGCGCGCCCGCCACCTGATTGAGCTTGGGCCGCAGCCGGCCGATCACCTGATCCGCCGACAATGACCGTTGCGCCCTTGGTTTGAGCGAGACGAATATGAAGCCGCTGTTGGTCTGGCCGCCGCCGTTCGAGCCACCGCCGGTAAAACCGACGACCGTGTCGACGGCGGGGTCCGCCTGCACGATGCCGACGAACTGGCGGAGCTTCAGCTCCATCGACTGGAAGGAGATCGCCTGGTCCGCCTGGATGCCGCCGATCAGGCGCCCGGTGTCCTGCTGCGGGAAGAAGCCCTTGGGGATGACCACGATGAGATAGGCGTTGAATACCACGGTGGCGAGGAGCAGCACGATCACTACGCCGCGGTTGTCGAGCGCCCAGTGCAGCGAGCGCGCGTACGCCGCGCGCATGGCGTCGAAGATCCGCTCGCTCCACATGAAGAGCTTGCCCTGCTGGTCGTGCTCGACGTGGCGGATGAAGCGTGAGCACATCATCGGGGTCGTGGTGAGCGAGACCAGCAGCGACACCAGCACCGCGACCGAGAGCGTGATGGAGAACTCGCGGAACAGCCGCCCGACGATGCCGCCCATGAGCAGGATCGGGATGAACACGGCCACCAGCGAGAGACTCATCGACAGCACGGTGAAGCCCACCTCGCGCGCACCCTGGATCGCCGCCTCAAAGCGCGGCATGCCCGCCTCGACGTGGCGGGTGATGTTCTCGAGCACGACGATCGCATCGTCCACGACAAAGCCGGTGGCGATGATGAGCGCCATCAACGACAGGTTGTCGAGGCTGTAGCCGAGGAGATACATGGCCCCGAAGGTGCCGAGGAGGGATATCGGCACGGCGACCGCCGGCACGGTGGTGGCGCGCAGGTTCCGCAGGAACAGGAACACGACGAGAATCACGAGGGCGATCGCGATCGCGAGCGTGCGCTGCACGGCGACCAGCGAGGCGCGGATGGTCGTGGTGCGGTCCATCGCCACGCGGATGTCGATGTCGGTCGGGATCGAGGCCTTGAGCGCCGGGATCATCGCGACGACGCGGTCGACGGTGTCGATGATGTTGGCGCCGGGCTGGCGGTAGAGGATGACGAGCACCGCCGGCTGACCGTTGGCTAACCCCAGGTTGCGTACGTTCTCGACCGAGTCGAGCACTTCGGCGACGTCCTTGAGGCGCACGGCCGCGCCGTTGCGGTAGGCGATCACGAGGTTCTGGTACTCGGCCGCCTTGCTCGCCTGGTCGTTGGTGTAGATCTGGTAGCGCCGCCCGCCGACGTCGAGCGAGCCCTTGGGCGTGTTGGCATTGGCGGCGGCGAGCGCGGCGCGCACGTCCTCGAGGCCGATGCCGTACTTGAAGAGCGCGTTGGGGTTGAGCTCGACGCGCACCGCCGGGAGTGAGCTGCCGCCGACCTGCACCTGGCCGACCCCGCTCACCTGCGAGAGCTTCTGCGAGAGGATCGTCTCGGCGGCGTCGTACACCTGGCCGGCGGTGAGCGTCTTCGACGTCATCGCGAGAATCAGGACGGGCGAGTCGGCGGGGTTCACCTTGCGGTAGGTCGGGTTGCTCCTGAGCGCCGTCGGCAGGTCGGCGCGCGCCGCATTGATGGCCGCCTCGACGTCGCGCGCGGCGCCGTCGATGTCGCGGTCGAGCCCGAACTGCAGCGTGACGCGCGCCGCGCCGGTCGAGCTCGAGGAGGTCATCTCGGTGACGTCGGCGATCTGGCCGAGATGGCGCTCGAGCGGCGTCGCGACGGTCGCCGCCATGACGTCGGGGCTGGCGCCCGCCATGGAGGCATTGACTGAGATCGTCGGGAAATCCACCTGCGGGAGCGGCGCCACCGGCAGCTGGAAGTAGGCGATGCTGCCCGCGAGCGCGATGCCGAGCGTCAAGAGCGTGGTCGCGACGGGCCGGCGGATGAAGGGTTCCGAGAGAGAGCTCATCGGGATCATCGGGAGCTGCTCATTCGCTCGATGACCCGCTCGGCGTCGGGCGGCCCCAGGCGGCCACGCGCCGCTCGAGGCGGTCGAAGTAGAGGTAGATCACCGGCGTCGTGAAGAGCGTCAACAGCTGCGAGAGGATCAGTCCCCCGACGATGGTGATGCCGAGCGGATGACGCAGCTCGGAGCCCGTGCCGGTGCCAAGCATGAGCGGCAGCGCGCCGAGGAGCGCCGCCATCGTGGTCATGAGGATCGGCCGGAAGCGCAGGAGCGAGGCGTGGTAGATCGCATCGCGCGCCGTCATGCCCTGCTCGCGCTCGGCGACCAGGGCGAAGTCGATCATCATGATCGCGTTCTTCTTCACGATGCCGATGAGGAGAATGATGCCGATGATGCCGATCACGCCGAGATCGGCGCGCGCGATGAGGAGCGCGAGCAGCGCGCCCACGCCCGCCGAGGGCAGCGTCGAGAGGATGGTGATGGGGTGGATGAAGCTCTCGTAGAGGACGCCGAGCACGATGTAGACGGTGACGATCGCGGCGATGATGAGGAACAGCTCGTTGCCGAGCGTCGCCTGGAAGGCAAGCGCTGCGCCCTGGAAGGTCGTCATCACGCTCGGCGGCAGGTTGATGTCGGCCTCGGCCTTCTTGATCGCATCGACCGCGTCCCCGAGAGCGGCTCCCTGCGCCAGGTTGAAGGAGATGGTGCTGGAGGGGAACTGCCCGAGGTGGTCTATCGAGAGCGGCGCGCTGCGGGTCGAGACCTGCACCAGCGCCGAGAGCGGCACCTGCCCGCCCACCGCGGTCGCCGACGGGATGTAAAGAGTGCCGAGCGAATCGAGCGAGGCCATGAGAGAGCTGTCGGCCTGCAGGATCACGCGGTACTGGTTCGACTGGGTGAAGATCGTCGAGACGATGCGCTGCCCGAAGGCATCATAGAGCGCGTTGTCGATGGTCGCCGGCGTGATGCCGAAGCGTCCGGCCGTGTCGCGGTCGATCGTCAGGTACGCCGACAGTCCCTGATTCTCCTGGTCGCTCGCGACGTCCTCGATCTCGGGCACTTGCTGCAGGCGTTCGACGAGCTTCGGCACCCAGGTGTTGAACTCCGCGGGGTTCGAGTCCTCGAGCACGAACTGGTACTGCGTGCGGCTCACCGCGGTGTCGATCGTCAGGTCCTGCACCGGCTGCATGTAGAGCGAGATGCCGGCGACGTCGGCGGTCTCA
>JASHQW010000063.1 GCA_030038875.1 Gammaproteobacteria bacterium
GGGGACGAGCGCGTCGCGGGCCGCGGCGGCGCCTGCGGCGGCACCGTCGGCGAAGGCCGTATCGAGCGCGAAGACGCCGCGGCATGCGCCGGCGCTGCGCGAACGCTCGGCCGGCTCGCCGGGTAGGAAAGCCTGCAGGCGCGGATCCCAGACGAGCCTGCCGCGCGACTGCGAGTGCAGGTGTACGCTCGGGGTGAGCCCGCCCGACATCAGCACGAGATCGCAGGGCTGAGTCCCGACATCGGCCGCCCGGCCCGACTCGAGCCGCGCGAGCTCGATGCCCGTGATGCGGCGACGCCCGCTGGTGCCGAGCACCGTGACTCCGGGGAGCACGGCGATGCCGTCCTCGCGCGCGCGGCGCGCCAAGGGACCGTCGGCGCTCGCGCGCACGTCGGCGACGCACGCGATGTCGACGCCGGCTCGCTCGAGGTCGAGCGCCGCCCGGTAGGCCTCGTCGCAGGCCGTGACCACGACGGCGCGCGTGCCCGGCACGACGCCGTAACGATTGAGCCAGGTGCGGGCGGCGCCGGACAGCATGATTCCCGGCCGGTCGTTGCCGGGAAACACCAGCGGCCGCTCGATGGCGCCGGTCGCGAGCACCACCTCGCGGGCTCGCACCTGCCACTGCCGCTCGCGCGGGGCCCCGGAGAGCGGCGCGGCGAGATGGTCCGTGAGGCGCTGCGAGAGCCCGACGAGGTTGTGCGGGAAATAGCCGAAGGCGGTGGTGCGGGGGAGGAGCGTGACGCGCGGGTTGCGGGTGAGCGCGGCCACGGTGTCGCTCAGCCAGAGCCCCGCGGGCCGCCCCTCGAGCGTCGCCTCGTCCCCCGGCGGGTCGGAGAGCAGCGTCCCGCCGGGCTCGCTCTGCTCGTCGCACAACACGACGCGTGCGCCGGCCGCCGCGGCCGCATGCGCCGCGGCGAGGCCGGCGGGGCCGGCGCCGACGACCAGCACGTCGCAGTGCGCGAAGCGGCTCGTGTAGCGATCCGGATCCGCCTGCTCTGGTGCGCGCCCGAGTCCGGCCGCCGCGCGGATGCGCGGCTCGTAAAGCCATTGCCATGCGCTCCGTGGCCACATGAAGGTCTTGTAGTAGAAGCCGGCGGGAATAAAGGGCGCGAGCAGATCGTTGACGGCGCCGAGGTCGAAGGCGAGGGCCGGCCAGCGATTCTGGCTGAAGGCCTCGAGCCCCTCGTAGAGCTCGAGCTGCGTCGCGCGCAGATTCGGTGTGCAGCGCGCCGCATCGCGCCGCACCGTGACGAGCGCGCTCGGTTCCTCGGCGCCGGCGGCCAGCAGGCCCCGCGGCCGGTGGTACTTGAAGGAGCGGCCGATGAGATGCACGCCGTTGGCGAGCAGCGCGGAGGCCAGAGTGTCGCCGGCCAGCCCGCGGTAGGCGCGCCCGTCGAAGCTGAAATGGATGACGCGCGCGCGGTCGATGCGCCCGCCGAAGGGGGTGCGCAGCTCCGAGATCACGTGCGCCTCCCCTTCACGACCGGGCGTCCGCGGGCTCGGGCGGCCGCTCGCCCACGCGGTAGGTCGCGAGGAAGCGGTCGGTGCCGGTATCCCGCAGGGCATTGAAGAAGCGCCCGCAGCCATGGGTGTGGCGCCAGCGCTCGGCGTGCACGCCGCGGGTGTTGTCGCGCCGGTAGAGGTAGTCCGTCCACTCCTCGAGGCTCGTTGAAGCCGGGTGCGCCGGGCGCGCGATGTGCGCCTGCCCGCCGTAGACGAACTCGGGCTCGGGACGCTCGCCGCAATAGGGGCATTGGATGAGGAGCATGGGAGCCTCAATGAGCCACGGCGGCGGCGGCGGCTTCGTCGATCAGGGTACCGTCGCGGAAGCGCTCGAGGGTGAAGGGGGCGTTGATGGGATGCGGCTCATCGTGCGCCATCGTCCAGGCGAAGAGGTGCGCCGAGCCCGGAGTCGCCTTGAAGCCGCCCGTGCCCCAGCCGCAGTTGACGTACAGGCCGGGAACCGGGGTCCTGCCGATGATGGGCGAGCGGTCGGGCGACACGTCGACGATGCCGCCCCAGTTGCGCAGCATGCGCAGGCGGCGAAACATCGGGAAGAGCTCGCAGATCGCCTCGAGCGCATGGCTCGGGATGTGGAGAGCACCGCGCTGCGTGTAGGAAGTGTAGGCGTCGGTGCCGGCGCCGATCACGAGCTCGCCCTTGTCCGACTGGCTGATGTAGGCATGGATGGTGTTGGACATCACCACACAGGGGAACACCGGCTTCACGGGCTCGGACACCAGGGCCTGCAGCGGGTAGCTCTCGAGCGGCAGCCTGACGCCCGCCATTCTCAGGATGACGCTCGAGTGGCCGGCGGCCACCACGCCGAGCCGCTGCGTGCGAATCGGACCGCGGGTGGTGTCGACCCCCTCGACGGCACCGGACGGGCCGAGGCGGATGCCGGTGACCTCGCAGTTCTCGATGATGTCGACGCCGAGCGCATCGGCGCCGCGCGCATAGCCCCAGGCCACCGCATCGTGGCGTGCCGTACCGCCGCGCCGCTGCAGCGCCGCGCCGAGCACCGGATAGCGGATGTCGTCAATCTTCAGCGGCGGACAGAAGGCGTGGGCCTCTGCGGGGCTCAGCCACTCGTTGTCGACGCCCGCGGCGCGGTTGGCGTGCACGTGCCGCTGCGACACCTGCATGTCGTGCACGGTGTGCGCCAGCATCAGCACACCGCGCTGCGAGAACATCAGGTTGTAGTTGAGGGCCTGCGATAGACCCTCCCACAGCTTCAGCGCGTGGTCATAGAGCGCGGCGCTCTCGGCGAACAGGTAGTTGGAGCGGATGATGGTGGTGTTGCGCCCGGTGTTGCCGCCGCCGATCCAGCTTTTTTCCAGCACCGCGACGTTGGTGATCCCGTGCTCGCGCGCGAGGTAGTAAGCGGTGCCGAGACCGTGGCCGCCGCCGCCGACGATGATCGCGTCGTAGTACGACTTGGGGTCGGGGCTGCGCCACTGCGGCTGCCAGCCGCGCTGGCCGCGCAGGCCCATTCTCAGGAGCGAGAGCGCGGAGAAGGGTGTCATGGTCGCTTCCGGAGGAGACCTTGCCGCGGGCTGCGCGATCATGCGCCGCGGTTCCCGCGGCGACGAGCACCCGCGCGCCGGACGACTTGAACCGGCGCGACATGTCAGCCGGGGGCTTTAGCTTCGGCCTTGATGACGGTGTGCGGATTCACGTTGCGGACGAACTCGGCGACGTAGTCGTCGGCGGGGCGCTCGACGATCTCGCGGCCGGTCCCGGACTGCACGATGCGGCCGCTCTGGAGGATCGTCACCCGGTCGCCGAGCTTCAGAGCCTCGTCGAGATCGTGGCTGACGAAGAGAATGGTCTTGCGGAAGCGCTCCTGGAGCGCGAGCAGCTCGTCCTGGAGCTTGCGGCGGATCAGGGGATCGAGTGCCGAGAACGGCTCGTCCATCAGCAGAATGTCGGCCTCGGTCGCCAGCGCGCGCGCCAGTCCCACGCGCTGCTGCATGCCGCCGGAGAGCTCGCTGCAGTAACGCTCGCCCCATTGGGCGAGCCCGACCAGCTCGAGCTGCTGATCGATGACATGGCGCCGCTCCTCGGGCGGGTCACCGCGCAGCTCGAGCCCGAAGCCGACATTGTCGCGCACGGTGCGCCAGGGGAGGAGGCCGAACTGCTGGAAGACCATGGTGATGCGCCGCCGGCGGACGCGCCGCAGCGTAGCCGGATCGCAGTCGGCGCCGATGTCGACGCTCGCCTCGCCGTCGGCGACCAGCACCTGGCCACGCGTCACGCGGTTCAAGCCGTTGGCGGCGCGCAGCAGCGTCGACTTGCCCGATCCCGAGAGGCCCATGAGCACCGAGATCTCGCCGCGCTCGACCTTGAGGCTCGCGTTCGCGACACCTACGACGACGCCGAGCTTCGCGGCGATCTCTGCGCGCGTGCCGCCGGCATCGAGCGCGCTGAGAGCCTGCTGCACGGCGGCGACTCCGGCCCGACCGGTCTTCGGGCAGAAGAGAATATCGACCGCGCGGAACTCGAGCGCGGTGCTCATGGCGCTTCGGACTTACGCTCGCAGTCAGCCGGCATCCGGGGCCGGTGCGGCGTGCGCGGCCAGCGTGCCGATGTGATGGCAGCCCTTCACGGCGTACCAGCCGAGACCCGCGCCGAGAATCACCGCGATGTACACGAACGCACCCCAGGTGTTGTACCAGGGCGTGCCGTAGACGGCCTCGCGCGGCCAGGCGAGGTTGAGCGCCATCCCGGCGCCCCAGAGCACGGCGATGACGTTCACGAGAAAGCCCCATCGCCCCATGGTGAAGTAGCCGCCGGCCGCGAGATCTGCGGGGGGCCAGCGGCCTTCCAGGCGCCGCTTCAGCATCGGCCCGGTCACCATCAGGTACGCCAGATAGATCATGATGACCGCGATCGAGGTCAACACCGTGAAGATCTTCGGCTGGCCGATGTTGAGGACCAGGATCGCTTCCGCGATCACGCCGATCACGACGGCCGGAACGATGGGTGTCTGGGTTTCGGTATTGACCCGCGCCAGGCGCTCGCCGAACGGCAGCGCGTTGTCGCGCGCCATGGCGAAGGCCAGGCGGATGGCCGCGGTATGCACGGCCAGCGAGCACACGGTCACCGCGACCACAATGCAGACCAGGAAGATCTTGCCCAGCGGTCCCCACATCACCTGCTCGACGATGTACTGCAGGCCGCCGCTGCCGCTGCCGATCTTTGGGTCGTGCAAGTCGGGCGCCGCCATGACCGCGAATACCAGGATTGCGCCGCCGATGACGAACGAGGCCAGGATGGCGCGCAGGATGGCGTGCGGCGCGGTGCGCCGCGGCGCGTGCGTTTCCTCACCCAGGGAGCTCGCGGTATCGAAGCCGTACATGACGTATCCGGAGGCCAGCGAGGCCACCAGGAAATCGCCGAGATAGCTCCAGCCCTCATGGGCACCATAGCCCTTGATGGAGAAGAAGACCTCGGGACCGCGCCGGATGTTGAGCGCCAGGAAGAGCGCGATGAGGCAGGCGGCAATCAGCTCGACGAAGACGCCCGCGCTGTTGATCATCGCCATCCACCGCACGCCGAGCGCATTGACGACGGTCGTGAACACGATCAACACCGTGCCGAGGATTACCGCGTTCGTGGCGAAATCGTAGGGACCGGTGCCATCGCCGACGATCTGGAAGCCGCTCCACAGCCGCGGCAGATTCAGTTGCAGCGCCAACACCACGGCAGACAGGGTGACGATCGACGCAGTGAGCATCAGCCAGCCCGAAGACCAGCCGACCAGCCGGCTGCCGAGCAGCTTCGACCAGTTGTAGACCGATCCGGCGACCGGGTACTTGGCGGAGAGCTCCATGAAGCACAGCGCGACCGCCAGCTGACCGACGAGCACCATCGGCCAGGACCACAGATACGCCGGCCCGGCCGTGCCGAAACCGAAGTAGAAGAGCTGGAAGGTACCGGTAAGTATCGAGATATAGCTGACGCCGGCCGCGAAGCTGCCGAACGCCCCGATGCTGCGAGCCAGCGATTCCCGGTAGCCGAAATGCTCCATGCCGCTGTCGGTCCGTCCGGTTGTCTCGTTCTTAGCCACGCTCATCCTCTTTACGATGTCGGGATTCTTCATCGACGCGTCGGTCGCTTGACGGTGGGGACAGCCGACCTCATCATTCTCCCATTGGCTTGAATAGCCGTTTAATAAATCGCGTGTCAAGTATCGCAGGCCGGGCAAGTCACTGAGTTGCCGCATTGAACAGGCCGTCAATGTCCTTCAGAGACTCCCGGCACGCGCCCTCTGCGGTGCCGCGGGATGAGCTGGAAGAGGCCCGGCGCGCCCAGCTCGTCGAGGTCACGATCGACAGTCTTGCCGACGTCGGCTACGTCGGCACCACTCTCGCCCAGATCGCGCGCCGCGCCGGGGTCTCTCCCGGCCTCGTCGCACATTACTTCGGCGACAAGGACCGGCTCCTCGAATCCGCCTTCCGCACGCTCGCGCGTGTGGTAGCGGTACGCATGCGCGAGCGATTCGCGCTCGCGAGCACCCCGCGCGCACGTGTGCAGGCGGTCATCGATGCCAATCTCGGGCCGGAGAACTTCGACCAGCGCACCGGCAGCGCATGGCTCGCGTTCTGGGGCCAGGTGCTGCACGTCGAGGGCCTAAAGCGTGTCCAGACGGCGTACCAGCGCCGCATGCTGTCGAATCTGCGCAGCGACCTGCGCAGCATGATACCGGGCGAGGACGCCCGCAGCCTCGCCGCCATGATCGCCGCGATGATCGATGGGGTGTGGCTGCGGGCCGCGCTCTCGCAATGGCAGGAGGCCGACAGCGGCAGTGCGCGCGCGCTTCTCTCGGCATTCGTGGACGGGCGGCTGCGCGACCTCGAGCAGCAGCAGGCGCCGCAGCAGCCCGCGCCGACGAGCGCAGCGGTGGCGCCAATCGATTCGGGCGTGTTCAAAGTGTCCGGCACCTTTACCGTCGTGAACCCCGCCACCGGCGAGCAGCTCGCGGAGCTCGCGGTCGACGGTGCCGCGCAGGTCGACGCGGCGGTGGAGAAGGCCGTCGTGGTGCAGCGGCAGTGGGCGGCGCTCACCGGAGCCGAGCGCGGGCGCGTATTGCAACGCGCGGCGCAGATGCTGCGCGCGCAGAACGCCGCGCTCGCCGAGCTCGAGACGCGCAACACCGGCAAGCCGATTCAGGAGACCGCGGCGGTCGATGTGCTCTCGGGCGCCGACTGCCTCGAGTATTACGCAGGTCTCGCCGCCGGCATCGCCGGTGAGCACCTCGATCTCGGCCCCAAGGCCTTTGGCTACACGCGGCGCGAGCCGCTCGGGGTCGTCGCCGGGATCGGCGCCTGGAACTACCCCCTGCAGATCGCCTGCTGGAAGAGCGCGCCGGCGCTCGCCTGCGGCAATGCCATGATCTTCAAGCCCTCGGAGCTCACGCCGCTCACGGCGTTGCGCCTGCGCGAGATCCTTGCGGACGCGGGCCTGCCGGAAGGAGTCTTCCAGGTGGTGCAGGGTCGCGCCGAGACCGGGCGGCTGCTCACCCGCCACCGGGGCATCCGCAAGATCTCCCTCACCGGCGAGGTCGGTACCGGCAAGGCCGTCATGGCCGATGCTGCCGCGACGTTGAAGCAGGTGACGCTCGAGCTCGGCGGCAAGTCGCCGCTCATCGTGTTCGAGGACGCGAAGCTCGACAACGCGGTCGCGGGCGCGCTGCTCGGGAATTTCTACTCCGCCGGCGAGGTGTGCTCGAACGGCACGCGGGTGTTCGTCCACAAGAGCGTGCGCGCGGCCTTCGTCGAGCGGCTGCGCGAGCGGGCCGCGGCGATGCGCGTCGGCGATCCGCTGGACCCGCGCACCCAGGTCGGCGCGTTGATCTCCGAGGAGCACATGGAGAAGGTGCTTGGGTTCATCGCGCAGGGCCGCGCGCAGGGCGCGCGCCTCCTGACCGGCGGCACGCGCCTGACGGACGGTGCGCTCGCGCGCGGCTGCTTCGTGGCGCCGACCGTGTTCGATCACTGTCACGACGATATGGATATCGTGCGGCGCGAGATCTTCGGCCCGGTCATGTCGGTGCTGGAATTCACCGACGAGGACGAGGTGATCGCACGCGCCAATGCTACCGAGTTCGGGCTCGCCGCGGGCGTGTTCACCAACGATCTGACGCGCGCCCACCGCGTGATCGCCAGGCTGCAGGCCGGCACCTGCTGGATCAACCACTACAACGTGACTCCGATCGAGCTGCCGTTCGGCGGCGTGAAGATGTCCGGGCTCGGGCGCGAGAACGGACGGGCTGCGATCGAGCACTACACGCAGCTGAAGAGCGTCTACGTCGCCATGAGCGACGTCGAGTCTCCCTACTGAGGGTGCGGCGATGGCGCAGGAGACCGTCGACTACCTGATCGTCGGCGCCGGCTCCGCCGGCTGCGTGCTCGCGGACCGCCTCACCGAGGACGGCCGCGACCAGGTGCTGGTGCTCGAGTACGGCGGCTCTGATCGCTCGGTATGGATCCAGATGCCGAGCGCGCTGTCGATCCCGATGAACATGCCGAAATACGACTGGGGCTTCTACACCGAGAGCGAGCCGCAGCTGAACGGCCGCCGGCTGCACACCCCGCGCGGCAAGGTGCTGGGAGGCTCCTCCTCGGTCAACGGCATGGTGTACGTGCGCGGCAATGCGCTCGACTACGAGCGCTGGGAGAGCGAAGGGGCCTCGGGTTGGAGTTATCGCGACGTGCTGCCGTACTTCAAGCGCGCCGAGGGCCGCGCCGGGGGCGGCGATGACTACCGCGGCGGAGACGGCCCGCTCGCGACGCGCCGCGGGCTGCTCGACAACCCCTTGCACGCCGTGTGGCTCGAGGCCGGCCGGCAGGCCGGCTATCCCTTCACCGCCGACGTGAACGGCTTCCAGCAGGAAGGCTTCGGCTATCTCGAGATGACGGTCGGCGCGGGGCGGCGCTGCAGCGCCGCCAACGCGTATCTGCGCCCCGCGATGGAGCGCACCAACCTCACGGTGCGCACGCACGCGCTCGCGACGCGCATCCTCTTCGACGGGCGGCGCGCGGTCGGCGTGCGCTACCGCCGGGGCGAGGCGCTGCACGACGTCCTGGCGCGGCGCGAAGTGCTCGTGTGCGCGGGCCCCATCAACTCGCCGCAGCTGCTCAAGCTCTCGGGCGTAGGACCGCGGGCCGAGCTCGCTCAGCACGACATCAGTCTCGTGCACGAGCTCCCCGGAGTCGGGGAGAACCTGCAGGATCACCTCGAGTTCTATTTTCAGGTGGCCTGCCGGGAGCCGATCACGCTCTACTCGCAGATGAATCCCTGGCGCAAGGCGCTCATCGGCCTGCGCTGGCTGCTGCGCCACGACGGACTCGGGGTCTCGAATCACTTCGAGACCGGCGGCTTCATCCGCAGCCGTCCGGGAGTGCGCTACCCGGACATTCAGTACCATTTTCTGCCGATGGCGGTGAGCTACGACGGCTCCTCGCTGGCACGCGAGCACGGCTTCCAGGCGCACGTCGGGCCGATGCGCTCGCACAGCAAAGGATGGGTGCGCCTGAGGTCCGCGGATCCTCTGGAGAAGCCGCGCGTCTTCTTCAACTACATGTCGCAGCCCGAGGACTGGGCGGAGATGCGCGCCTGCGTGCGTCTGACACGCGAGATCTTTGCGCAGCCGGCCTTCGCCCGTTACCGCGGCCGCGAGATCCAGCCCGGCGAGGGCGTGCAGAGCGACGGCGAGATCGACGCCTTCATCCGCGCCAAGGTGGAGAGCGCCTTCCATCCGTCCTGCAGCTGCAGAATGGGGCGGGCGTCGGACCCGCTGGCGGTGGTCGATGCGCAGGCGCGCGTCATCGGCACGCAGGCGCTGCGCGTGGTGGACTCCTCGATCATGCCCTCGATCACCACCGGGAATCTCAATGCGCCGACCATCATGCTGGCGGAAAAAGCCGCCGACCACATCCGTGGCCGCGCCCTCCTGCCTCCGTCGCCGGAGCCGTACTACGTCGCTCCCGCCTGGGAGAGCACGCAGCGCTAGCCGCCGTCATTCGCGGTAGCGCGTCAGGGCATCCCCGAGCGCCGCGCGCAGCGGCTCGAGCCACGGCTCGTAGTGCCGCCAGTGGTCGAGTCCCTCGCGATAGATCGGCTGGCGGACCTGCTCCGAGCTCGCGGTCCTGACGCTGCGTTCGGTCTTGTAGAACTCGACGCAACCTCGCTCGAAGGCTAGCCCGCAGTGCTCGAGAATGCGGCGCACGCTGCCCTCGAGGTCGTCGACCAGCTCCTCGTGCTGGACGCGCAGCACCCGTCCCGGCAGCACCCGCTCCCAGTGCCGCATGAGCTCGAGGTAGGTGCGGTAATAGCGTGCGAGATCATCGATCCCGTAGGCGAATTCCTGTCCCTTGGCGAACAGCTGCTTGAAGTTCCCGAAGCAGCAGGCCATCGGCTCGCGCCGTGCGTCGATGATGGCGGAGTTCGGCAGCATCAGATGGATGAGCCCGATGTGCCGGAAATTGTTCGGCATCTTGTCGATGAAGCGCAGCTTGCCGGTCCGGTAGACGCGCGTATCGCTCAGGTACTTCTCGCCGAGTCGGCGAAAATCGGCGTCGCTCATCTCCCCGAGCACCGCCGGATAGCGCGGGTCGTCGGGGTCCGCCTCGCGTCCCCTCAGGTCCGCGACGATGCGCGGGACGTCGGCGAGCTCGT
>JASHQW010000064.1 GCA_030038875.1 Gammaproteobacteria bacterium
GGGGGCGTCGAGGCGAAGCTCTCGGACATGAAGGGCAGCTTCGAGAAGGGCGACTATGCGGGCGTGCTGGCCGCGGCGCCGGGCGTCACCGCGGCGATCGCGAGCATGAAGGACGCCATTGCCGCCAAGAAGACCGAGGCGCAGGCCGCGCTCGCCAAAGCGAAGGACGACTGGGGCCCGGCGAGCACCGCCGTGCCGAAGATGGTCGACGACATCGCCAAGCGCGTCGAGACGCTCTCGAAGACGAAGAAGCTGCCGAAGGGCGTCAGCAAGGAAGCCGTGGCCGCCGCCAAGACCGGCCTCGACTCGCTGAAGTCGACCTGGTCGGATGCCACCAACGCCTCGTCCTCGGGCGATTACACCACCGCCATGGCCAAGGCACAGGCGGTGAAGGACAAGGCCGCGGAGATCATGAAGTCGCTCGGGATGAGTCCCGCGAGCTGAGGCACTCGGCGACGAGATCGTAGGCGGAGGAGCCTACGATCTCGACGTCGGCGAACTCCCCCACGCGGACGCGGCCGGCGTCCGCGATCCTCACCATGCCGTCGATCTCGGGCGCATCGGCCTCGCTGCGCGCACTGGCCGCCCCGTCCGCGACCGCATCGACGAGCACGCGCAGGGTGCGGCCGACGCGCCTCCGCAGGCGCCGGGCGCTGATGGCCGCGGCACGCTCCATGAAGCGAGCGTAGCGTTCCTCCTGTACCGCGGGCGGGACGTGACGGGCAAGCGCGTTGGCGGCCGCGCCCTCCACGGGCGAGTACTTGAAGCAGCCGACACGGTCGAGCTGCGCCTCCTCGAGCCAGGCGAGCAGCTCCTCGAACTCCGCTTCGGTCTCTCCCGGGAAACCGACGATGAAGGTGCTGCGCAGCGTCAGATCCGGGCACTGCGCACGCCAGTGCGCGATGCGCGCCAGAGTGTTCTCGGCATGCGCGGGCCGGCGCATGCGCTTCAGGACCGCGGGGCTCCCGTGCTGGAAGGGAATATCGAGATAGGGCAGCACGCGCCGCTCCGCCATGAGCGGGATCACCTGATCGACGTGTGGATAAGGATAGACGTAGTGCAGCCGTACCCACACGCCGAGCGAGCCGAGCGCGCGCGCGAGATCGATGAAGCGCGTCTGCCACTCGCCGCCGCGCCACTCGCCGCCGGCGTAGCGGAGGTCGGCGCCGTAGGCGCTCGTGTCCTGGGAGATGACCAGCAGCTCCTTCACGCCCGCCGCCGCCAGCCGCTCGGCTTCGCGCAGCACCTCGCCAATCGGGCGGCTCGCGAGCCGGCCGCGCATGGAGGGAATGACGCAGAAGCTGCAGCGGTTGTTGCAGCCCTCGGAGATCTTGAGGTAGGCGTAGTGGCGCGGCGTCAACCGCACACCCTGCGGCGGCACGAGGTCGACGAACGGATCGTGCGCCGGCGGCAGGTGCGCGTGCACCGCGCTCACCACTTCCTCATAGCGCTGCGGGCCCGTGACTTTCAGCACCTGCGGGTGGCGTTCGAGGATGCGCTCGGGCCTCGCGCCGAGACAGCCCGTGACGATCACGCGGCCGTTGTGCTCGAGCGCCTCGCCGATCGCATCGAGCGACTCATCGACCGCGGCGTCGATGAAGCCGCAGGTGTTGACGACCACCAGGTCGGCGGATTCGTAGCTCGGCGAGACCTGGTAGCCTTCCGAGCGCAGCTTGGTGAGGATGCGCTCGGAATCGACCAGCGCCTTCGGACAGCCGAGGCTCACGAAGCCGACGCGCGGGGCGCGGGTACGCGCCGCGCGCGTGCCGCGCGGCCTGGTGGCTTCTGCTGACATCGGTCGGCCTAGCGGGTCGGCTGCGGGCTCTCGTCGCTGGACTGATGAGTCCACGCGCCCGCCCACGGAGCGCCCGGACGGTGGTGCATCCGCAGCAGCGCGCAGAACACCAGCAGCACGATCAGCGGCATGAGCAGCCACGGCCAGATCGCCGGCCGCCGCTCGCGGGGTGCGCCCGCCTCGAGCCGTGCGTCAGCGGCCATAGAGACCGAGGAGCTCGGCCTTGCCGAGCGCTGCGGCGTTGACGTTGAAACCGATGAGCGCGGGGCTCGCGTCGCCGGGCACCTCGAGCTTTGCCACCTTGAGCGCATAGAGCCGCAGGTAGTAGCGATGCGGCTTGCCCGGCGGCGGGCAGGGACCGCCGTAGCCGACGCTCCCGTAGTCGGTGCGGCCCTGGAGCGCGCCGGCGGGCAACAGGCTCTTCTTCGGATCGCCGGCACCGGCCGGGAGCGAGCTCACGTTGGCGGGGATGTTGTAGACCACCCAATGCCACCAGCCGCTGCCGGTCGGCGCATCCGGGTCGTGCATCAGGAGCGCGAAGCTCTGGGTGCCGGGCGGGGCATTGCTCCAGGAGAGCGCGGGAGAGATGTTGCCGCCGGTGCAGCCGAACTGGTTGAAGACCTGCGCGTTGGCAATGGTCTTGCCGTCGGCGATGTCGGGGCTCGACAGGGCGAATTTGCCGCTGCCGCCCGCCTTGGGAGTCTGCGCTGCCGCCATGGTCAGCGCGGCGAGAAGCCAGCCGCCCGCAATCCACGCCGTGCTCATGGGTCCGCTCCTCCGGGCCTCGAGTCGTGCCGCCCGAGCGGCGCAGTGTGCAGCGGCGTGGCCGGCGAGGCAAATGGGCGCGGTCAGCCCCCGGGGCGGCCCGCTAGAGGCCGCCCCGAGGTGCCACCACGCAGTGGGCTCAGCCGCGGACCCAGACCCCGCCGCGGACGCGCCAGCCGCCGCCGGCCCGGGCCCAGGTGCGCGGCACCCAGTGGTAGCCGGGGCGCGGCGCGGACCAATAGCCCGGGTGCCAGGCATAACGCCCGCCTTCCCAGAACCATCCGCCGCCGATCCAGAAGTACCCCGGCGCCGGCGCAACGCCAACCGCCTCGTACTGCAGCGCCGGCGGCGCCGCGTAGACCGTTTCTCCGTAGTACCCCGGTGCCGGCGCCACGATGCAGGCCGACAGGGCCGCGGTGAGCACAGCGGCCGCGAACGCGACTCGCAGGGAATGGACTCTCATCAAACGTCTCCTCTTGTTCACAACTGGGTGCCGGAACATATTAGAAGCAACGCGCGCGAGCGCCTGACAGCATACAACCCGAGCGCGCCACGATGGGCCCGGAATCCACGGAACTGCCGAATCAGTCCGGCGAGCTCGCCGGCTACAACCTGTTCAGCAGCCATTCAGCGCTCGCCGAGGCGCTGGCACGCGAGGGTGATGCCGCCGACCGCGAGCCCCTCGCGGCGCTCGGCGCGCGCCTCGGCAGCGTCGAGATGTTCGCGCTCGGCGAAGCCGCCAACCGCAACCCCCCCGCGCTCAAGCGCTTCGATCGCTTCGGCGCGCGGCGCGACGAGGTGGAGTTCCACCCCGCGTGGCACGAGCTCATGCGCCGCCTGGTGGCCGAGGGGCTGCACACCGGTCCCTGGGCCGAGCCGCGCCGCGGCGCGCACGTGGCGCGCGCCGCCGGCTACCTCATGTGGGCCGAGGTCGAGAATGGCACCCAGTGTCCCGCCACCATGAGCTACGGCGCGGTGCCGGCGCTCGTCAACCAGGGGCCGCAGTTCGAGTGGTGGGTGCGCGCCCTGCTCTCGCGCGAATACGATCCGCGCTTCGTCCCCGCCGCCGCCAAGCGCGGCGTACTGATGGGCATGGGCATGACGGAGCGCCAGGGCGGCTCCGACGTGCGCAGCAACACGACGCGCGCCGCGGCCGCCGCCGCCCGCGGGCCCGGCCGCGAGTATCTCCTCACGGGCCATAAGTGGTTCTTCTCGGCGCCGATGTGCGATGCGTTCCTGGTGCTGGCGCAGGCGCCGGGCGGGCTGTCGTGTTTTCTGGTGCCGCGCTTCCGGCCCGACGGCAGCGTGAACGCCCTGCAGCTCGAGCGCCTCAAGGACAAGCTCGGCAACCGCTCGAATGCCTCGAGCGAAGTCGAGTTTGCCTCGGCCCTCGGCTGGCTCGTGGGCGAGGAAGGCCGCGGCGTCCCCGCGATACTCGAGATGGGCGTGTACACGCGCCTCGACAACGCCGTCGCCACCGCCGGCCTCATGCACCAGTGCGTCGCGCAGGCGATCCACCATGCGCGCGGCCGGCGCGCCTTCGGGCGCCTCCTCATCGAGCAGCCCCTGATGCGCAACGTGCTCGCGGACCTCGCCCTCGAGTGCGAGGCGGCGGTGATGCTCACGATGCGCCTGGCACGCGCCTACGACGCGCAGGCCGACGAGGGCGCGGCGCGGCTGCGGCGCCTGCTCACGCCGGTGGCGAAATACTGGGTCTGCAAGCGCGCGCCGGCGCTGTGCGCCGAGACGATGGAAGTGCTCGGCGGCAACGGCTACGTGGAGGACGGTCCCATCGCCCGGCGCCTGCGCGAGTCGCCGCTCATGTCCATCTGGGAAGGCTCCGGCAACATCATGTGCCTCGATGTGCTGCGCGCGCTCGAGCGCGAGCCGCGCATGCGCGAGGTGCTGGACGAGCTGCTGGCGCCGGCGCGCGGCCGCGACGCACGCTACGACCGCTTCGTCGAGGCGCTCGGGCGCGACCTCGCCGACGCCGCCGATGGCGAGCTGCGCGCCCGCGATCTCACCCAGCGCTTGGCGCTCGCCGTGCAGGCGGCGCTGCTTCTCGCCCACGGCCCGGGCGCCTCGTGCGAGGCATTCCTCGCCTCGCGCCTCGCCGCCGGCGCCCCGGCGGCTTTCAGCACGCTGCCGCGCGGCGTCGACACCGGGGCGCTCATGGCGCGCGTCTTGCTCTGAACGTGCCCTTCGATCGCGAGTATTACCGCCGCTACTACTACGATCCGCGCACGGCGGTCGCCACGCGCGCCGAGATGCGCGCCCGTGCCCGGCTGATCGCCGCGTTCGTCGCGCACGCGGGGCTCCCGGTGCGACGCATCCTCGAGGCCGGCTGCGGCACGGGGCTCCTGCGGGCGGAGCTCAGGCGGCTCCTGCCGCGCGCGCACTACACGGCGCTCGAGGCGAGTGCCTACCTGTGCCGCCGCCACGGCTGGCGACTCGGGCGCATCGAGGAGTTCCGTGCCCCCGTGCCCTTCGATCTCCTCGTCTGCTACGACGTGCTGCAGTACCTCGACGCGGTAAGCGCCGAGCGCGCGCTGCGCAACTTCGCGCTTCTCTCGCGCGGCGCGCTCTACTTCAGCGCCCTGACGCGCGCTGACCTGGCGCGCAACGCCGACCGCGCGCGCACCGACGCCGACGTGTACCTGCGCAGCGCCCGCTGGTACCGCGCGCGCCTCAGGCGCCATTTCCGCGAGGCGGGCTGCGGCTTGTGGCTGCGGCGCGGCGCGCCGCTCACCCTGTGGGAGCTCGAGTCGCACTGACGCCGCCGCGCGCGCGCGCCGCGCGGCGGAACAGCGGATAGAGCGGCAGGCCGAGCAGGATCAGCACCAGCGCGGCCACGGATTCCGCGGTCGCGGTGAGCAGGGCACTGATCACGATCCACACCATCACGAGCGCAAAGAGCAGCGGCACCAGCGGATAGCCGGGCAC
>JASHQW010000065.1 GCA_030038875.1 Gammaproteobacteria bacterium
GCTGTGCGAGAGGATGATGTTCCGCTGCAGGAGCGTGCGCTGCGCGCTCGGGATGCGGGTCTGGGCGAGGAGCCCGAAGCCGGTATTGATGCCGTAAGCCGGCGCCTCGGCCGCGGCGAGTCGCGTGGTCGCGGTGTGCGCCGCCTGCACGGCGCTCAAGGATGCGGGATCGATCGCCACGCTGAGCGGACGCTCGTAGACGCGGCGCAGCTCCGCGAGCTTCAGCGGTCGCACGCCGAGTTTCAGGGGGTCATGTTCGGCCATCGGAGAACCTCGCCCGCGCGCACCACGGTGCGGCGCGGGTTGAAACCAATCCAGTAGCTCAGCTCCTCCACCGCGCGCACGTTCCACACCACGAAGTCGGCGGCCTTGCCGGGACTCAAGCTGCCGCGCTCGGCCTCGAGGCCGAGTGCGCGCGCCGCGTGACGCGTGACGCCGAGCAGGGCCTCCTCCGCGGTGAGTCCGAAGAGACGCGTCCCCATGCTCATCGCGAGGAGGAGCGAGGCGCCGGGCGCCGAGCCCGGGTTGCAGTCGCTCGCGAGCGCCATCGCCGCCCCGGCCGCGCGCAGCGCCGCGACTGGCGGCTTGCGCCCTTCGGCGAGACAGTAGAAAGCCACCGGCAACAGCACCGCGACGGTGCCCGAGCGGGCGAGCGCCGCGGCTTCGGGCCCATCGGCGTACTCGAGGTGATCGCAGGAGAGCGCGCCATGGGAGGCCGCCATGAGCGTGCCGCCGAGATTCGTGAGCTGCTCCGCGTGTATCTTGACGGGGAGTCCTGAGGCGCGCGCCGCCTCGAACAGCCGCTCGGCCTGCGCGACGCTGAAGGCAATCGACTCGCAGAAGACGTCGACCGCATCGATGAGGCCCTGGGCGGCGAGCTCCGGGAGCCAGTGGCGCGCAATCGTGTCGATATAGGCGTCGGCGCGGCCCTGGTACTCCGGCGGCAGCGTGTGCGCGGCGAGCAGCGTCGTGCGCACTGTGAGCGGAAAGCGGCGTCCGAGGTGGCGGGCGGCGCGCAGCATCTTCGCCTCGTCCGCGAGAGTGAGGCCGTAGCCGGACTTCACCTCGAGCGTCGTGACGCCCTCGCTGGCGAGCGCGGCGAGCCTTGGTGAGCTCTCATCGATCAGCTGCTGCTCGCTCGCGCCGCGGACCGCGCGCATGGTCGAGAGAATGCCGCCGCCGGCGCGCGCGATCTCCGCGTAGCTCCTGCCGCGCAGCCGCTCGGCGTACTCGCCGGCGCGGTTGCCGGCGAAGACGAGATGCGTATGGCAGTCGATGAGCCCGGGTGTCACCCAGGCGCCGCCGAGGTCGTGCTCTTCCGGCGCCCCGCCGGCCGCGGCGGAGGCGATGAGCGACGCCGGCAGCGCCGCCTCGGAGCCCACCCATTCGATGCGCCCGCCGCGCGTCACGAGGGCCCCCCGCCCGATGACGCCGAGCGCCGCATCGCAGGTCGCGAGCTGCGCGTTGCGCCAGAGCTTGAGAGTCGCCGCCACGCAGCCTTCAGCGTCCGGGCGCGAGGAACGGCAGGTTGAGTCCCTTCTCGCGCGCGCAGGCGATCGCCTCCTCGTAGCCGGCGTCCGCGTGGCGCATGACGCCCGTGGCCGGATCGTTCCACAGCACGCGCTCGATGCGCCGCGCCGCCTCCGGCGTGCCGTCACAGACGATGACGACCCCGGCGTGCTGCGAGTAGCCCATGCCGACGCCGCCGCCGTGATGGATCGACACCCAGGTCGCCCCGCTCGCGGTATTGAGGAGTGCGTTGAGCAGCGGCCAGTCCGCCACGGCATCCGAGCCGTCGCGCATGGCCTCGGTCTCGCGGTTGGGGCTCGCGACGGAGCCCGAGTCGAGGTGATCGCGCCCGATGACGACCGGCGCTCTGAGCTCGCCGCGCGCCACCATGTCGTTGAAGGCGAGGCCGAGACGGTGCCGGTCGCCGAGTCCCACCCAGCAGATGCGCGCCGGCAGCCCCTGGAACTGGATGCGCTCGCGCGCCATGTCGAGCCAATGATGCAGAGGCCGGTCCTCGGGCAGGAGCTCGCGCACTTTTCTGTCGGTGCGGTAGATGTCCTCCGGGTCCCCGGAGAGCGCCGCCCAGCGGAACGGCCCCATGCCGCGGCAGAAGAGCGGCCGGATGTACGCCGGGACGAAGCCCGGGAAGGCGAATGCCTCCTTCAGGCCCTCATCGAACGCCACCTGGCGAATGTTGTTGCCGTAGTCGAAGACCGGGATGCCTTGGTTGTGAAAGGCGAGCATCGCTTCCACGTGGCGGCGCATGGAGGGGCGCGATTCGCGCGCCACCCCCGCCGGGTCGGAAGCGCGCAGGCGGTCCCACTTCTCGACCGTCCACTGGTAGGGGAGGTAGCCGTTCACCGGATCATGCGCCGAGGTCTGGTCCGTGACCGCGTCCGGGCGGACACCGCGGCGCAGCAGCTCGGGCAGCACTTCGCAGGCATTGCCGAGGAGCCCGACCGACAGCGGCCTGCCGTCGCGGCGCGCGCCCTCGAGGAGCGCGAGCGCTTCCTCGAGATTCGCCGCCTGCCGGTCGAGGTAGCGCGTCGTGAGGCGCTTACTGATGCGCTCCGGGCGGCACTCGATCGCGAGCAGCGAGGCGCCGGCCATGGTGGCGGCGAGCGGCTGCGCGCCGCCCATGCCGCCCAAGCCCGCGGTGAGGATCCATTTGCCCTTGAGGTCGCCGCCGAAGTGCCGCCGGCCCATCTCGGCGAAGGTCTCGTAGGTGCCCTGTACGATCCCCTGGCTGCCGATGTAGATCCACGAGCCCGCGGTCATCTGGCCGAACATCATGAGGCCCTTCCTGTCCAGGGCGTTGAAATGGTCCCAATCGGCCCAACGTGCCACGAGGTTGGAGTTGGCGATCAGCACCCTGGGCGCATCGGCGTGCGTGCGAAACACGCCGACGGGCTTCCCCGACTGAATGAGGAGCGTCTCCTCGTCGCTCAAGCGCCGCAGCGCCGCGACGATCTGGTCGAAGCACTGCCAGTTGCGTGCCGCCTTGCCGATGCCGCCGTAGACGACGAGCTCCCCGGGGCGCTCGGCGACCTCGGGATCGAGGTTATTGAGCAGCATCCGCAGCGGTGCCTCGGTGAGCCAGCTGCGGCAGCTCAAGGCGGTGCCGCGCGGGGCGCGCAGCGTCGGACGGTTGGTATGGTCGTTCATGGCGTCACTTCCTCGGCCGAAGCTCTTGAATAGAGCCCCCGGCGCAACCATTCATAATAAAGGTCCCCGGCACCGCCTTGGCAGCCTTCGAGTGTTTCCCTGTCAGGCGGGTTCGGGTAGAATGCGCGCCCCCGCGGGCCGCGTGCGTGCCGCGGGGACGGGTGGCTGGTGGCGCGGGTTTCGGACGGGACCGGACCGCGGCACCCCCGAGATCAAGATGGACGGAAAGCCCCCCCGCGGGGCTTTTTTATTGCGTTCATGGGTGGCTCCTATCCTGGGGCGCGTGGATTGATGGGATGGGCCTTGGGGCCCATTTTTGTTTTGTGAGGGCGAATGGCGAGCACCTTGCGGGAGCGGTTGATCGGGCTCATCGAGCCGCTCGTCGGCCGCCTCGGCTTCGAGCTGGTCGAGCTCGAGTACGGCGCGGGACGCGGCCACGGGATCCTGCGCGTGTTCATCGACGCCGCCGCCGGGATCGGCGTGGACGACTGCGAGCGGGTGAGCCGGGAGATCTCGGCGCTCCTCGACGTCGAGGATCCGATTCCGGTCGCCTACACCCTCGAGGTGTCGTCGCCGGGATTCGACCGGGTGCTGCGCACGCGCGCGCACTTCGGGCGCTTCGTCGGCTCGCGGGTGTTCGTCGAGCTGAAGGAGCCGCGCGAGGGCCGGCGCCGCTACACCGGGCAGCTGCTGGCGGTCGATGACGCCGGGATCGCGCTCGCCGTCGACCACGAGCGGGTGGCGGTGGCGTTTGCGGAAATTGGCAAGGCGCGGCTCGCTCCCTGAGCCCCAGAGGTACTGACGAGTGAACAAGGAAATTCTGATGGTGGTCGATGCCGTCTCCAACGAGAAAGGCGTCGACAAGGAAGTGATCTTCGAGGCGCTCGAGGCCGCGCTCGCGTCGGCGACCCGCAAGAAGCACGGCGAGGAGTGGGACGTGCGCGTCGCCATCGACCGCAAGAGTGGCGACTACGACACCTTCCGCCGCTGGAAAGTGTTCGCCGACGACTCCAAGGAGCTCCAGGTGCCCGAGCGCGAGCTGCGCCTCGAGGACGGCGTCGAGATCGATGCCGCCGCGCAGGTGGGCGGCTACGTCGAGCAGCCGATGGAGTCGGTGGCCTTCGGGCGCATCGCCGCGCAGCAGGCCAAG
>JASHQW010000066.1 GCA_030038875.1 Gammaproteobacteria bacterium
GCTCCTCGGGGACCTCGGCATGAAAGCGGCCGAGAGTCGCGAGGGCGCCGGTTCCTAGCGCCTGCCAGCAGTCCGGGAGAATTACGAAGCGCTCTTCGCCGGCCGCAATCGTCAACGCCTCGGGCGGGAGCACGACGCCATCCGGGGCGCGGCCCGTGATTCGTGTGAGCTCGGACATCGTCGCGCCATAAGGGGCATAGCCGAGGAGGGCACCGAGTCCTTCACCGGCCAGGAGCCGCTCGAGCGCGCCCAGGTGCTGCCGGCGCTCAGCCGAACGGCGGCGGCGCGCAGGCGGGGTCGGATCGAGCACCACGCCGCCGCCGATCGTGTGCCGCGCGCGTGCATCGCGCACGACTAGCCGGTCGCCGGGCATGGCCGAGAGCGGTGAATCGAACACGAGCTGCACGTGTCCCGCCTGGCCAGCGGCGAGCTGCGGGCGCTCGAGCGGCACCGCATGGGCGTGACGGTGGGCGGTGCCGAGATGCACATGCACCGGCGTCCAGGCCGCGAGCTGCGCCTGCGATTCCGCGAGGAGCGTCAAGCGCACATCGAGCCGCGGGCTCGCACTGAGCAGGCGTGGGTCAGCGAGCCAGTCGCCGCGTGCGATGGCGCTCTTCTCGAGGCCGGCGAGATTGAGCGCGCAGCGCTCTCCGGCGCAGCCGAGCTCGGCCGGGCGGTTCTGCGCATGGATGCTGCGGACGCGCGCCGTACGGCCCACAGGCATCACGGCGAGCGAATCGCCGCTGCGCACGCAACCGGAGAACACGGTGCCGGTCACGACCGTGCCGTGACCCGGAAGGGTGAACACGCGATCGACGGCGAGGCGGAACAAGCGGCTGTCGGCGCGCGCGGCCGTCGTCGCCGCGGCCTCCTCGAGGTGCTGCCGCAGCGCTTCGATGCCGGGATGCGCGGCGGCAGTCGCGTCCACCCCAAAGAGGGACACCCCGCTCAAGGCCGTGGCCGCGAGCGCCGTCCGAACCTCGGCTTCCGCTTCATGGCGGCGTTGCTCGTCGACGCGGTCGATCTTGGTGAGCGCCACCGCGCCACGCGTCACGCCGAGAAGCTCGAGAATCGCCAGGTGCTCGCGTGTCTGCGGCATGACGCCGTCGTCGGCCGCGACCACGAGGAGCGCGAAATCGATGCCGCAGGCCCCCGCGACCATGGTGTGTACCAGCCGCTCGTGGCCCGGAACGTCGATGAAGCCGAGTATCCCGCCGCCCGGGAGCGGCGTGTAGGCGTAGCCGAGCTCGATCGAGATCCCGCGCGCCTTCTCTTCCTTGAGCCGGTCCGTGTCGACGCCGGTGAGCGCGCGCACCAGCGTGGTCTTGCCATGGTCGATGTGGCCCGCGGTGCCGACGATCACGCAGGCGCCCCTGGGCTGATCAGCCTCAGCTTATCGAGCTGCCCCACGAGCTCGGCTTCCTCCGCACACTCGAGGCAGCGCATATCGAGCCACAGCGCCTTGTCCTTGAGCCGCCCGAGCACCGGACGCGGCAGCGCGCGCAGCGCGGCCTCGAGACGGCCGAGCGCGCCGCGGCTGCCCCTGGCCGCACGGATCGCCAGCCCGTGACTCGGCAGTTGATCGACAGGGAGGGCGCCGCTGCCGATCTGGCTCGCGAGCGGCACTTCGGCGACCTCGTAGGAATCACCGAGCACGCGCTGTACGAGGGGCTGCAGACGCACGGCCTGGGCCTCGATCTCACCCGGCGGCCGCGTGAGGAGGCGCAGGGTCGGCAACCGCTCGGCCAGAAACTCCGGCGCGCGATACAACGCCAGCACGGCTTCGAGCGCCGCGACCGTAAGCTTGCTCACCCGCAAGGCCCGCTTGAGGGGATCCTTGCGCAGCCGGTCGATGAGATCGGCACGGCCGACGATGAGGCCGGCCTGAGGTCCGCCGAGAAGCTTGTCGCCGCTGAAAGTGACGAGATCGGCGCCCGCGGCAAGCGCCTCGCGCACGGTGGGCTCTCGAGGCAGCTGCCAGCGCCCGAGGTCGACGAGCGAGCCGCTGCCGAGATCCACCGCGACCGGCACGCCGCGCGCGCGCCCGAGCTTCACCAGCTTCTCGAGCGGGACGCTCGCGGTAAAGCCGGAGATGGCGTAGTTGCTCGTGTGAACCTTTAGCAGCAGCGCTGAGCGGGGACCGAGCGCTTCGACGTAATCCTTGAGGTGCGTGCGATTGGTAGTTCCCACCTCGACGAGCCTGGCACCCGCACGGCGCATGATGTCCGGCAGGCGGAAGGAGCCCCCGATCTCGATCAGCTCCCCGCGCGAGACCAGCACTTCGCGTCGCGGCGCGAGCGCAGCGAGCAAGAGCAGTACCGCGGCGGCGTTGTTGTTCACCACCGTGGCGGCCTGCGCGCCGGTGAGCTCACACAGCAAGGGCTCGAGGAGACTGTCGCGCTCGCCGCGCCCGCCGGACTCGAGATCGAATTCGAGGTTCACGGGAGCGGTCAGTGCGCGCGTGACCGCGCCGACGGCTTCCTCGGGCAACAAGGCACGGCCAAGGTTGGTATGCAGCACCGTTCCGGTGAGGTTGAACACCGCCCTGAGCGGCGGCCGCACCGCCTCGGTGAGGCGCGCCGCCAGCGCCGCAGCCAAGGCGCCGTCGGCAAGAGTCGCTGCCTCGAGCCGTCCGGCGCGCGCCGCGCGCCGCACCTCCTCGAGATGCTCCCGCAGCAGCGCCGTCACCCGCGTGCGCCCGTGTTGCGCGAGCAGCGCAGCGAAGGGGCGCGTGTGCAGCAGCCGGTCGACCGAGGGAATCTCGGACGCCGGGGCGCCCTCGACGACTTTCCTCACTGGGGGCATCGGGTGCACGCCGCCGCTGCGGCGCTGCCTTCCTGGTAGCGTCAAACCTTGACAGCTTTCAGGGAGCAGGCCAGGTCGTCGGCCACCGGCTCGACGTCCACGTCCTTCTCCTGATAGAGGATCTTGCGGTAGGTGTGGCACCGATCGCAACTTTGCGCGCGGATCGCCCCCGAGCTCCCCTCGATCGAGTGATAGCCGATGTTCTCGGTGTTCTGAGAGTGACTGCGCGTCACCCGCGCCAAGTGCCATCGACGCCTGCGGCCGCATTTGCTAGGCTTCGCGACCCCTCGGGCTAGGTGGCAGAGTGGTCATGCAGCGGCCTGCAAAGCCGTCTACGCCGGTTCGATTCCGACCCTAGCCTCCAATCACCTGTCTCGGCGTGTCTGTTTGCGTCCTCCGATGCGCCGCTTCCTGGGCTAAGTCATTGAAGAAGCGACCCTTTGCCGTCTGCGGCTGTCTGAGGCTGTCTCCTGGTGACGCAATTTGTGTTGGGGTAAG
>JASHQW010000006.1 GCA_030038875.1 Gammaproteobacteria bacterium
TTCTCCCGCGCACCTGGCCGGACCTCGCGGCGCGTTTCGGCACGTCCGACTGGCCCTGGATGCGCCACGGCCCGGGCGGCCAGGCGATGCTCATGGTCGGCGAGCGCGAGTTCCGCCCCGTCAGCCCCGCCTGCTGGGACGCGGCGCTGCGCCTCGAGCACATGGACCGGGACGGGGTGGAGGTGCAGATCATGTGCGCCACACCGCTCCTCTTCGCCTACCAACGCCCGGCGGCGCAGGCGCTCGAATGTGCGCGCATCTTCAACGACGCGGCGCTCGAGATCTGCGGCCACGCGCCGCGGCGCCTCAAGTCGCTGTGCCAGGTGCCGCTGCAGGACACCGAGCTCGCCTGCCGGGAGCTCAGCCGCGCGATGGACGACGGCCACATCGGTGTGCACATCGGCAACCACGTGGGTGAGCGGGAGATGAGCGACGAGGGCATCCTCACCTTCCTCAGGCACTGCGCCGAGGAGAGCGCGGCGGTCTTCGTGCATCCCTGGGACATGATGGCGCAGGAGCGCATGCCGAAGTACCAGCTGCCGTGGCTGGTGTCGATGCCCGCGGAAACCCAGCTCTCGATCCTGTGGCTCATCCTCTCGGGGGCATTCGAGCGCTTGCCACGCTCGCTCAAGCTCTGCTTCGCGCACGGCGGCGGCAGCTTTCCGTATCTCCTCGGGCGCGTCGACAACGCCTGGCACAACCGCGACATCGTGCGCGAGGACTGCCCGCACCCGCCCTCGTCCTACCTCGACCGCTTCTCGGTCGACGGCGCGGTGTTCAGCCACGACGCGCTCGAGTTCCTGGTGCGCACCATGGGAGAGGACCGCGTGATGCTCGGGTCAGACTATCCTTATCCGCTCGGCGAGCAGAAGGTCGGGAGCCTCGTGCACTCCCACCCGACGCTCGCGCCAAGCACCCGCGTGAAGCTCCTCGCCGCGAACGCTGCCGCCTTCTTCGGCATCGAGACCGGCCGCCCGGCGCACGCCGGCGCCAGCGCGCCACTCAGCGTCTAGAGCGAAGGCGTACGCGGCGTTCGCCTGCGGCATGCGCCCAGCGGCCGAACCGTTATGATCGGCGGCTATGACATCGGGGAGGCTCGAACGCTGGATCACGCGCAAGTTCCGTCTGCGCCACGTCGAGCTGATCGCCGAGCTCTATGACTGCCGCAGCATCCTCAAGGCCTCGAAACGCTTAAGCCTCACGCAGCCCACGGTCACCAAGGCGTTGCGGGACGTCGAGTCGACGCTCGCCGTCAAGCTCTTCGAGCGCAGCAACCGCGGACTCGAGCCGACCGCTTACGGCGAGATCTTCGCGCGCCACGCCAAGATCGTGCTGGCGCAGCTGCGGCACGCCGCCGAGGAGCTCGAGAGCCTGCGCGCGGGCTACAGTGGCAAGGTAACGGTCGGTACGCTGCTGGCCGCTTCCGCCAGCATTCTTCCGGATGCCATTGCACTCCTCAAGAAGCAGCGCCCCGGGGTCGCCATCAGCGTGGTCGTCGGCACCTACGACATCCTCATGCCCTCGCTCCTCGTCGGCGATCTCGACATGGTGCTCGGGCGGCTGCCCGAGGAGGGCCGCAGCCGCGCGCTCGTCTACGAGGAGTTCTACGCCGAGCCGATCTGCGTCGTGACGCGGCGCGGGCATCCGCTCGCGCGCAAGCGGCGGGTGACTTTGCGGGATCTCGCCAACGAGGCGTGGCTGCTGCCGCTGCCGGAGACGGCGCTGCGCCGTCAGATCGAGCGCGCCTTCGTGGAGGCGGGCGCGCCGCTGCCGCGCAACGTGATCGAGTCGGTGTCGATCCTCACCAACCGGGCGCTGCTGCGCAAGTCGGACTGCGTCGGCGTGATGCCCTATCACGTGGCGCTCGATGACGTCGAGCAGGGCCTGCTCGCCATCCTGCCGGTGAGGCTCAAGTCGATCGAGAGTCCGGTGGGCGCGATCCTGCGCGCGCCGGGCACGCTCCCGCCGGCCGCCGCAGCGCTCCTCGATTGTCTGCGGCTCGCCGGTAAGGAGGTTCCGAAGTGACGGCGGGCCGCCGCCGCGCAAGCCGCGCGCGTTCCGCGTGGCGGACGCTTCGGCTATGCTCGCGCGGCCATGATCGCACTACTCCGTGAAGTGAGCCCGAGCCTCGCCGCCTGCGAGCTGAGCTTCCTCAAGCGCGCACCGATCGATGTCGAGCGCGCCCGGGCGCAGCACGCGCACTACGCGGCCGAGCTGGCCGCGCTCGGCTCAAGCCTCGAGTGGCTCGCGCCGCTCCCTGAGAGCGCCGACGCCGTGTTCGTCGAGGATACCGCGGTGGTGCTGCCCGAGGTGGCGGTCATCACCCGCCCCGGCGTCGCCTCGCGGCGCAACGAGGTGGAGAGCGTCGCGGCGAGCCTGGTGAGCCACCGGCCGCTCAAGCGCATCGTCGCGCCCGGCACCCTCGAGGGGGGCGACGTGGTGCATATCGGCCGCAACCTCTACGTCGGCGACTCGGCCCGCAGCAACGCGGCCGGCATCGAGCAGCTGCGGGCCGCGCTCGCGCCCTTCGGCTACCGCGTGGCGAGCGTCGTCATGCGCGATTGTCTCCACTTAAAGAGCGCCGTCACGTTCATTCCGCCGGACATCCTGCTGGTGAACCCGGCGTGGGCGGATCCCAAGGTGTTCGATGCGCGCACCGTGGTCGAGGTGGACGAGGCCGAGGCTTTCGCCGCCAACACGCTCACGGTTTCGGGCGTGACGCTCATGAGCACGGCGTTTCCGCGCACCGCGCAGCGGCTGCGCGAGGCCGGAGTCACGACGCGGGCGCTCGATGTGAGTGAGCTGCAGAAGGCGGAAGCCGCGCTCACCTGCATGAGCCTGATGCTGGCCTGAGCGGGCGGCCGCGTGATGGGCGCTAGGCGCGCCCGGTGACCTCAGGCAGCGCGGAGAGGAATGCATCGACCTCGGGCTCGGTGCCGATGGTGATGCGGCACCAGTTGTCGTAGGGCGCAAAGCGCCGGCCCACCAGGATGTTGCGCGTGCGCATGAGCTCGGTGAAGCGCCTGAGCGGCATGCCGGTGTCGAAGAAGACGAAGTTGCCCTGCGGCTCCGCGTAGGGGAGCTTCAAGCGCGCGAGCTCGGTGGTGATGCGCACGCGGCTCGCGAGAATGCGCCGGCGGCAGTCGGCGAGGAAGGCCTGGTCGCCGAGGCTCGCGCGCGCGGCACGCACGGCGAAGATGTTGGGCGTCGTCATACGCGCAGCGGCGAGCTCCTTGGCGACGTCCGCTCTTGCGATGGCGTAGCCGCAGCGGATCCCCGCCATGCCGTGGATCTTGGAAAAGGTCCGCAGCACCACTACCCGACGCTCGCCGTGGGTGAGATCCGCCACCGAGCCGACGTCCGCGCCGACCGCGAAGTCCATGTAGGCCTCGTCGACGATGGTCGTGACTGACGGCGGGAGCGAGGTGACGAAGGCGCGGATGTCGGCGGCGGCGAGCGTGGTGCCGGTCGGGTTGTTGGGATTACAGAGGTACACGGCGCGCGTGCGCGGCGAGATCGCGGCGTGCATCGCCGCGAGGTCGTGCCGCAGGTGGCCGTCGACCGCGACGAAATGGATCTTCGCGCCACAGCCTTCGGCATAGCGGGTGAGCTCGGTGTAGGTGGGTTGGGCGGCGACGATCTCGCCTCCGTCGCGGGCGGAGAGCATGCCGAGCGCGCGCAGCAGCTCGCCCGATCCGGTCCCGGTGACGATGCAATCGGTGCTGACGCCCTCGCGCACCGCGAGCGCCTGCACCAGGGGCTCGAGCTCGTCATCGGGATAACGGCAGCTGTCGGCGATCGCCTCGCTGGCCGCTGCGCGGGCGGCAGGGGAGGGCCCGTAGGGATTCTCGTTCCAACAGAGGATGATCGGATTGCTGCCGGCCGTAGCTGCCTCGCGCCCGGCGGCGCGCAGTGCGAACCCGGGTCCGGCCAGGAGCAGCGCGGAAGCGGTCAAGAGGTCGCGGCGGCTGAGAGTCATGGCGGGGCTCCCCGGGGCGTGTCCGCCCTATACTGGATGAGGCGGATCGCCGGGGGCAAGAGTCTCAGGTCATTCGATCTCAGCTGATCGTCTCACTCACCACATTGGATAGCGCGCTCGTGGTCCCGTCGCTGGCGGTAGCGCTGATCGCGAAGTACCAGGTGCCCGTCGCCAGGCCGGTGACGGTGTATGTGGTTGTGCCTGGACTAGAGATGGTGATCTGCTGAGTCAGGCTGCCCGCGCTGGTGCCGTAGCTGATCACGAAGCCGGAGAGATCCGTCAGCGCTGACCCGTCGGTATTGGTCGTCGGGGCAACCCACGACAGGGGCACGGTGCCGTTGGCTGCCTGGGCATTGACCTGGATGCTGAACGCCGCGAGCGAGGCCGAGGTCGACCCATCGCTCACGCTGATCACGATGCCGGAGAAAGTACCGACGTAGGAGCTCGAAGGCGTGCCGGTGAGGGCGCCCGTCGAGGCGTTGAACGAAGCCCACGCCGGCAGGTTCTGCACGCTGAAGGTGAGCGTCGTGCCGGAAGGGCCGCTCGCGGTCGGCGTGAAGGAGTAGGCTTGGCCTGCCGTCACCTGCGTCGCCGGCGTCCCGCTGATGGTCACGGTGGGCGCCGCCTGCACCTGGATGCTGAAGGAGGCGAGCGAGGCGCTCGTCTGCCCGTCGCTCACCGTGATGACGATGCCGGAGAACGCGCCGACGTTCGAGCTCGCGGGTGTGCCGGTCAGGGCGCCCGTCGAGGTGCTGAAGCTCGCCCAGGAGGGGAGGTTCGTCACGCTGAAGGTGAGCGTCAGGCCCGAGGGACCGCTCGCCGTCGGCGTGAAGCTGTAGGCCTGGCCGACGGTGGCCGTGGTCGCTGGCGTGCCGCTGATCGTCGGCGCCACGGTTTTGACCTGGATGCTGAAGGAGAGCGAGGCCGACAGCTGGCCGTCGTTCACCGTGATCACGATGTTGGAGAACGTAGCGACGTTGGCGCTCGAGGGCGTGCCGCTCAGGGTGCCGGTCGAGGTATTGAACGTCGCCCACGACGGCAGGTTCTGCACGCTGAAGGCGAGCGTCAGTCCGGTGGGACCGCTCGCCGTCGGCGTAAAGGAATACGCCTGCCCCTCGTTCACCGAGGTCGCGGGCGTGCCGCCGATCGTGGGGGCTACGGCGTTCACCTGGATGTTGAATCCCGGCAACGAGGCAGAAGCCTGCCCGTCGCTGACGCTGATGATGATGTTCGAGAAGGTACCGACGTTGGAGCTCGAGGGCTTACCGCTCAGTGTGCCGGTCGAGGCGCTGAAGCTCGCCCAGGAGGGGAGATTCGTGATGCTGAAGGTGAGCGTCGAGCCCGACGGGCCGCTGGCAGTCGGCGTGAAGGAGTACGCCTGGTCCTCGCTCACCGAGGTCGCGGGCGTGCCGCTGATGGTCGGCGGCTGCACTCCGACGGCGTTCACCTGGATGTTGAACGCCGGCAGAGAAGCCGACGTCTGGCCGTCGCTCACGCTGATGACGATGTTGGAGAACGTGCCGGTATTGGTGCTCGCGGGCGTGCCACTGAGCTTGCCGGTCGAGGCGCTGAAGGTCGCCCACGAGGGCAGGTTCTGGATGCTGAAGGTGAGCGTCAGACCGGTCGGACCACTGGCCGTCGGTGCGAAGGCGTAAGCCTGCCCGGCGGTGACCTGCGTCGTGGGTGTGCCGCTGATCGTCAACGACGCCTCAGCGGTGACCTGGATGTTGAACGCCGGCAGAGCCGCCGAGGCCGAGCCGTCACTCACACTGATGACGATGTTGGCGAACGTACCGACGTCGGAGCTCGTGGGTGTGCCACTCAGCTTGCCGGTGCTGGTGCTGAAGGTCGCCCAGGAAGGCATGTTCTGGATGCTGAAGCTGAGCGTCGCGCCGGATGGCCCGGTGGCAGTCGGAGTGAAGGAATACTCCTGCTGGGCCGTGACTTGCGCGCCGGGCGTGCCGCTGATCGTCGGCGCCGGCGGCGGCGTGCCGCTCGAAACCGTTTGCGTGGTGGCGTCTGTGCTTCCGCCGCCACCGCAGGCTGCCAGCGCAGCGATTGCCAATATGCACAATGCTATGGCACCGAAACGAGGTGCAATAGGGCGAGAGGCTCTCTTCATTCGGCATTCCATGTCCAACTCTCCTGAGGCGCGGGCGGGCGCTGTCAGCCCGCTCACTCCATCCCTGTGTCCGACGCTGTTGGCAGACGCCGGCGCGGTCGCAGCCGGCCTTGCCGCCGGCACGCGGGTCTTAGGTCACTTCAGCCTTAATTGAGCGCCTTGCCGCCACCGCAGCAGCGGTGCGGACGAGCGCGCACGGGGTGAAGGCACCGACCAGCAGTGCACTGCGAACCAAGGATGGAGGTCACGGCCTCGTTTCAACTGGCATTCCCTGTCCAGGTCTCGACTCGAGAGCCCTGACTCATCCGGACCAGCTGAAAGACGGCGGCGTGCTGACGACGAGCATGCGAGCCGAACGGCTCTCTCGCCGGCAACCCCGCTATCTCAGTGATCGGCCCTGAGACCGGAGGCTTTGCGTCCCCGCCTTGCGACGGGTTTGCCCTCGAGCAACCTGGATCCTAAGTTAAATCGGATCGCCGTTGCCAAACGCAGTTCGCACTTATCAAACGTGATCCGCGAGCTTGTTGCAACGCGTCGGGACTCGGCGACAGAGCAGGATTGCGCTGTCGCCACGCGCCGACGCAGCCGCGACCGGGCGCTGCTAGACTTTTGTCATGAGCACGCAACGCGCCTCCGTCGCTCACTGGCGGGCGGCGTGAGGAGCAACGCATGAGCCGCACCGTCAGCTTCCGGGCCATGAAGGACGGCACACGCGAGGATTACCTGCTGCTCGATGAGTCCGAGCGCGCCTATGCGACGGGTCTCGCCGATCGCGTGCTCGAGGCGCTGCGCAAGCTCGATCACTCGGTCGAAGGTTACCCGGTGAGCCGCCTTAAGCACTCGCTCCAGGCCGCGACGCGTGCCGCCCGCGACGGGGCGGACGAGGAGCTGATTGCCGCGGCGCTGATTCACGACATCGGGGACGAGCTCGCGCCCTACAATCATGCCGAGCTCGCCGCCTCGATCCTCCGTCCCTATGTGCGCCCCGAGGTGACCTGGATCGTGAAGCAGCACGGGCTCTTCCAGAACTACTACTACGTGCACCACCTGGGGGGCGATCGCCATGCGCGCGAGCGCTACCGTGACCATCCGTGGTATGCCGCGTGCGCGCATTTCTGCGCGGCCTGGGACCAATCGTCCTTCGACCCCGAGTACCGCACGGAGCCGCTCGAGTTTTTCGAGCCCCTGGTGCGGCGCATCTTCGCCCGCACGCCCCACGACCCGCGCTACCTATCCAGCCCGATCGCCTGAGGCTCGCCGCGCGCCTTCATTTGCCAGCAAGGAGCGTGGCGGTCTGGTCAGATCTCCTCAGGGAAGCGAGGGAGGCGGTCGCGGAAGGCGCGCGCACTGGCCACGCTCATTCGATGGTCGCCTGCCACGAGCAGCACATCGAGCCATTCAATCCAGTGCCAGACCCGAACCTCGCTCGCCGCGCCGAGGTGGGTGATGCAGCCGATGTTGGCGGAGAGGATCAGGTCGGGCTTGGGAGCGAGCAGATGCTTGAGCTTGCGCGTACGCAGCGTGCGCGACAGCTCGCCCTGCAGGAGCGAGTAGGTTCCGGCGGAGCCGCAGCACATGTGTGCCTCGGCGACCGGCAGCAGCTCGACGCCTACTGCGGCGAGCAGCGTCTCGGTCGCATCGGCGCAGCGCAGCGCGTGCTGCAGGGTGCAGGGCTTGTGCAACGCCACTCGCACCGCTCGCGGGTCCGCCGTGCGGCGCGCGAGCTCAGCGCCGAGCGGCGCCAGAAACTCGCCCAGATCGCGCGCCGCCGCGCGCACGCGACGGGCTTTGTCCGCATACTCGGGATCGTGCGCGAGCAGATGGCCGTAATCACGCACCAAGGCCGCGCAACCCGAGGCGTTGAGCACAATGGCTTCGACGCCACCCGATTCGAGCTGCGGCCACCAGGCATCGATGTTGCGCCGGGCGTCCTCGAGTGCGCCCTCCGGATCGCCGAGATGGCGGCGGATCGCCCCGCAGCAGCCCGAGTGAGCCTCGATGCGCGCCTCGATGCCGAGCGCATCGAGCACGCGGGCCGTGGCCGCATCGATCGAGGGAGCGAGCGCGCCCTGGGTGCAGCTGTTGAGGAGCAGCACCTGGCGGGAGTGGCTGCGCCGCGGCCAGGTGCCCGCGGGACGCGCGGGGTGGAGCGTGGCGCGCAGCGCCGGTGGCAGCGCCCAGCGGAGCGAGCGGCCGAGGCGGAGCGCAGCGCCGAAGAGCTTGCGCCGTGTGAGGCCCTCGCGCAGCAGCGCGTGCAGCGCACGCGTCAGCGGAGGGCGGCGCACCTGAGCATCGACGGCGGCGCGGCCGATGTCGAGCAGCCGCCCGTACTCGACGCCCGAAGGGCAGGTCGTCTCGCAATTGCGGCAGGTGAGACAGCGGTCGAGATGCAGCTGCGTTACGGGCGTCGCGGGGGCGCCCTCGAGCACCTGCTTGATCTGATAGATGCGGCCCCGCGGCCCGTCGAGCTCATCGCCGAGCAGCCGGTAGGTGGGACAGGTCGCGTTGCAGAACCCGCAGTGCACGCACGCGCGCAGGATCGCCTCGGCGGCGGCCCCTTCCGCGGTGCCCTGAAACGCTCTCGCGAGGCGGGTCTCCATGCGCGCTCAGAGCCCGGCGATGAGCCGGCCGTGATTGAAGATGCCGTGCGGATCGAAGCGCTCCTTCAAGCGTCGGTGAATCGCGAGCACGGGGGCGGCGAGCGGATGGAAGCGGCTGCCGGCCGCGCCACCCCGCCAGTGGAGCGCCGTGCCGCCGGCGGCGCTCGCGATGCGGCGCACTTCACTCGCGGGGAGCTCACTCGCATACCAGCGCAAGGCACCACCCCACTCGATGAGGCGCGCACCGGTGAGCGCGAGCGGCGCGGTGGGGGACGGGACCGACAGTCGCCAGAGGCTCGGCACCGCGCCGAACAGGGCGTGCCGCTGACTGCGCAGCGCCTGCCACCACTCGGTGGCCGCCGCGGGCTCCACCGTCTCGCCGCCGAGCCGCGCGCGCGCGGCGCTGAGCGCTGCGGGCGCCCCCGAGAGGCGCAGGTACGCGAGGCCCTGCCACCACGCCGTGGCGGAGACGGGCAGCGGCTGGCCGCCCCAGCGGTTGAACGCCTCGAGCGCCGCCGCCTCGGAGAGCTCGAAGCGCAGCGTCTGCTCTTCGCGCGGCAGCGGCATCACTTTGAGCGACACCTCGAGGATGGGACCTAAGATGCCGAGCGATCCGCACAGGAGCCGCGAGACGTCGAACCCGGCGACATTCTTCATGACCTTGCCGCCGAAATGCAGCGCCTCGCCGTCGACCGCGAGCAGCACGGCGCCGAGCACGAAGTCGCGCGCGGCGCCGGCGTGCGCGCGGCGCGGTCCGGAGAGCCCCGCGGCAATCACGCCGCCCAGGGTCGGGTCGCCGCCGAGCGACGGCGGCTCGAAGGCGAGGAACTGCCGGTGGGCCGCGAGCTCGCCCTCGATCTCCGAGAGCCGCGTGCCGCAGCGCGCCGTGAGCACGAGCTCGGAGGGCTCGTACTCCACCACTCCGCGGTAGCCCGTGAGGTCGAGCGGTGATCCCTCGGCGCCCTCGCCGTAGAAGTCCTTGGTGCGCCCACCGCACAGGCGCAGCGGCCGCCGGGCGCGATGGGCCTCCATCACGGCGGTGCGCAGCTCCGCGAGCGCTCCCTCCATGCGTCTAGAATCTCGGGAGCTCGGGATGCGGCAGCTCGCCGCGGCGGATGTGCTGGCGGCCGTACTCGACGCAACGCGCGAGCGTCGGGATCGCCTTGCCGGGATTTAAGAGCCCCGGCGGATCGAAAGCCGCCTTCACCGCGAAGAACGCGGCGCGCTCGGCGGCCGAGAACTGCACGCACATGGGATTCAGCTTCTCGACCCCGACCCCGTGCTCGCCGGTGACGGTGCCGCCCAAGGTGACGCACAGCTCGAGGATCTCGATGCCGAAGCGCTCGGCCCTCTCCCATTGGCCTTCCTTGTTGGCGTCGAAGAGGATGAGCGGATGGAGGTTGCCGTCACCCGCGTGGAAGACATTGAGGCACTTGAGTCCATACTTCCGCTCCATGGCCTCGATGGCCCGCAGCACCGCCCCGAGCGCCCGGCGGGGAATGGTGCCGTCCATGCAGTAATAATCGGGCGAGAGCCGCCCGGCGGCGGGGAAGGCGTTTTTCCTCCCCGACCAGAAGCGCAGCCGCTCGGCTTCCGAGCGCGACACCGAGAGGGCCGTCGCGCCGGCGGCGCGCAGCACCGACTCGATCGCCGCCACCTCCTCGGCAACCTCATCCGCCGTACCGTCGGATTCCGCGAGCAGGATCGCCTCGGCGCTCAAGTCGTAGCCCGCCTTGACGAAGGGCTCGACGGCCGCGGTCGCCTGGCGGTCCATCATCTCGAGGCCCGCGGGGATGATGCCGGCGGCGATGATGGCGGCGACGCCCTCGCCCGCCTTACCGACATCGTCGAACGAGACCATGACGACCTGCGCGCACTCGGGTTTGGGTACGAGCTTGAGCAGTACCTCGGTGACGATGAGCAGCAGTCCCTCAGAGCCTAAGGTGATCGCGAGCAGGTCGAGGCCCGGCGCATCGAGGGCGGCGCCTCCGAGCTCGACGATCTCGCCCTCGATCGTGCAGCCGCGAACGCCGAGCACGTTGTGCACGGTGAGGCCGTATTTCAGGCAATGGACGCCGCCCGAGTTCTCCGCGACGTTCCCACCGATGGTGCAGGCGATCTGGGAGGAGGGATCGGGCGCGTAGTAAAGACCGAAGGGGGCCGAGGCCTCGGAGACCGCGAGATTGCGCACGCCGGGCTGGACGCGCGCCGTGCGCGCCACCGGGTCGATGTTGAGAATGCGGTCGAAGCGCGTGAGCGAGAGCAGGACGCCCGCGGCGTGCGGCAAGGCGCCGCCCGAGAGCCCGGTGCCGGCGCCGCGCGCGACGAGCGGCACGCCGAGCCGATGGCAGGTGCGCACCACGGCGCAGACCTGCTCCTCGGTGCGCGGCAGCGCGACCAGCAGCGGCCGCTCCCGATAGGCGGCGAGCCCGTCGCACTCATAAGGCCGCAGCTCCTCCTCGCGGCTCAAGATACAGTCGGGCGGCAGAAGGTCCTCGAGCACGCGCGCGACTTCGCGGCGGCGCACGGCGGTAGCGGCGGGATCGCTCGCCGCCGGCTCACCGGGGCGCGGGTGACGGGAGGCTTCGGGGGCGGCGGCGGGCACGCGGCTATGCTACATCAGAGCCCGTTCTTGATCCGCGTCCAGGTGCGGGTCTTCAAGCGCTGGAAGCTCACGTCGAACTCCGCCGGCAGGAAGAGGTGGGCGCGCACCGCGGGGGGCGGATAGATCGCGGGATCGTCCAGGATCTCCGCGCGCACGAAGGGCCGCGCGGCGAGATTGTCGTTGCCGTAGTGGGTGTAGTTGGTGATGTCGGCGATCACGTGCGGGTCGAGCAGGAAGTTGATGAAGCGGTGCGCGGCGTGCGGGTGCGGCGCGCCGGCCGGGATGAGGAAGGCGTTGTAGGTGATGTTCGAGCCCTCTTTCGGCACCGTGAACTTGAGGTGCAGGTCAAGGCCCGCCGCGCGCGAGCGCATCATGGCGAGCGAGTAGTCGCTCGACCAGCCCATGGCGAGGCACAGCTCGCCCGAGGCGAGCTGGTAGACGTAGTCGTTCGAGTCGAAGACCCGAACGTAGGGGCGCACGGCGAGCACCAGCTGCTCGGCGGCTTTGAGATCCTCGGGACGGCGCGAGTTGGGATCGAGCCCTAAGTACTTGAGCGCGAGCTCGAGCACGTCGTCGGGTGAGTCGAGGAAGCTCACGCCGCAGTCGGCGAGCCGCGCCAGAACTTGCGGCTTGAACAGCATGTCGAGGCTGTCGACGGGCGCATCCGGGAGGCGCGCGCGCACCAGGTCGGCGTTGTAGGCGAAGCCGTTCATCGCGTGGAGGTAGGGCGCGGCGTAGCGGTTGTCGGGATCGGCCTGGGCCTGGATGGCGAGCACGGCGGGATCGAGATTCTTCCAGTTGGGAAGCTCACTCTTGTCGAGCGGCTCGTAGAGGCCGGCGCGGATCTGCCGCGAGTACCAGGCCATGGTGGTGCTGACTAAGTCGTAGCCCGAGTCCCCCACCATGAGCTTCCCCTCGAGGGTCTCGTTCGAATCGAAGACGTCGTAGACGACCTTGATGCCGGTCGCGCGCTCGAACTCGGCGACCGTGTCGGGCGCGATGTAGTCGTCCCAGTTATAGATGTGGAGGACCGCCTCCTCGGCCGCGGGGGCACGGCCCGCGCCCGCGTGACCTCCGCACCCGGCGAGGCATCCGGTGAGGAGCGCGGGGGCTAAGAGCAGTGCCGGCGGGAAGCGCACGGCTTCTACGGCCGCGCGAGCTCCGCTCTCACCCAGTCCTGGAACTGGCGGATCGCGTACTCCTCGGGCATGAGAACGCCCGCCGCGTGCGCGAGGGCGTGGAGCCCGCGCTGGTTCACCTCGCAGATCGCGGCGTCCTCGCTCATCACGATGTCGGTGAACTCGACGGCCTTCATGATGTCGCGCTCGGGGTCGGCGAGCGTCTCCGGCAGGAACAGGAACTCGATGCTCATCGCCGTCTCCTCCGGGCCCACGGGCAGGAGCCGCACCACGCGCACGTAATCGAGGTGCGCCACGATGAAGACGCTCGGCACCGAGGTCATATAAAGGTGGCCGGCCCTGCGGTCCGCCTCGCTCACCCCGGGAAAGGGCACTCCCGCGGGCTGGCCGTCCATGGACCAGGATTCGGCGCCGGGGCGCAGCCCGCCGCCGTACTTCGGATCCTCGTCGGCGGCGTGATCCTGCCAGGCGGGATCGTCGCGCCGCTCGAGGAGCGCGCGGCCGTAGATCGGTACCAGCTGCGCGAGGCGCGGGTGCACAGCGGGGCAGTGGAGACACTCGTTGTAGTTCTCCCAGAACACCTTCCAGTTGCAGTGGAGGGTCTTCTCGAGCCGGTGGCCGACCACGAGGTCGGCGAGCCGCCAGTCGTCGAGCCGGTTGAGCGGCAGATCGAAGCTCGCGCCGAAGGGCGGCGGGCTATTGTTCAGTGCCGTGAAGAGAAAGCCGTTCCACTCGGTGACGGGGAGAGAGTAGAGCGGGAAGTCCTTAAGCTCGAAGCCCTCGGCGTGCGCCTTGGAGGAGGTCTGGACGAGCGCGCCCTTGAGATCGTACCTCCAGGCGTGATACGGACAGACGATCCCCGCGGCGGGGAAGCGGCCGGCCCGCTCGTGGCAGAGCGCTGCCCCACGGTGCCGGCAGGTGTTGTGAAAGGCGCGCGCGACGCCATCCTCGCCCCGCACCAGGAGGATCGACTGATCGCCGACGTCGAGCGTGCGGAAGGCGCGGGCGCTCGCGATGTCGGCCGAGCGGCACGCGTAGATCCACTGACGGTACCAGATGCGGCTCAGCTCCTGCCGGTAATGCCCGGGGTCGAAGTAATACGTCGCGGGCAGCGTCTCGACCGCGGCCGTGAGGCCCGTGTAGCCGGGATCGCGTCTGACTGAGAGGGGTCGGGTGCTCATCTAGGTCTCGATCACCTTGAAGTATACGTGAAGGGCGCGCGCTCCCCGTCCGAAGGGTCCGGGAGCGCGGCGCGCAGCGCGCGCGGCAGGAGCGGCGCAGCCGCGGCGAGCGCCGTCAGGAACAAAAAGCTACGACGGGGGAGTCGGGTCATGGGGCCCAGGGGCTGTTATCCTACCGCGCTTTCGCGCCAGGGGGTCCCATGAGCAGGTTGAGCCGCGCCCGCGTCCGCCGTCCTCTTCACGCCGCCCTCGCTGCCCTCTCTCTGGCCGTGCCGCTCGGTGCGCTCGCCGATGCTGCCCGCACGCCGATCACCCACGAGAAGCTCTGGATGATGAAGCGGGTCGGCGCTCCTGTTCCGAGCCCGGACGGCAAGTGGGTGGTGTTCTCGGTGCTCGAGCCTTCCTATGAGCCGGACAAGGAGGCGAGCGATCTGTGGCTGGCGGCTGCGGATGGCGGCGCGCCGCCGCGGCGGCTCACGCACACGCGCGCCGCCGCGAAGGGCGTCGCCTGGTCGCCCGACAGCCATGCCATCGTCTTTGCCACCAAACGCGCGGGCGATGAGGCGGAGCAGATCTATCTCCTCGATCTCGCCGCCGGCGGCGAGGCCCGCCGGCTCACGAACCTCTCGACCGGCGCGGCCCATCCGCAATGGCGCCCGGACGGCAAGGCGATCCTGTTCGAGTCGCTCGTCTACCCGAACGCACTCGATGACGAGGCCAACAAGAAGATCGCGGCCGAGCAC
>JASHQW010000067.1 GCA_030038875.1 Gammaproteobacteria bacterium
GACGCTCTCTTCGAGGCCGCGCGCAGCGCCGCGCCGGAGTCCGGACGGGCCGAGGTGCGCGCCAAGATCGTTCCCTATAACTTTTCTTCGGCAGGACAGATTTCGACCGACCAGTTGCGCGCCATCAGCATGTTGAACGACCTGTTCGCGCGCAATCTGACGCACAATCTGGCGGCATGGCTGCGCACTCGGTTTCAGGTCAACCTGGTTTCGGCAGAGCAGATTCAGTTCAATGAGTTTCTCCTCAGGATTCCCGAGATCTGTTATGTGGCCTCGGTGCGGCTGGAGCCGCTGGGAGTGCTCTCAGTGCTGCAACTGGATCTGGGGCTAGCGCCTCCGATCATCGATCTCCTGCTGGGCGGCGACGGCAAGGACGGCCCATTGCGGGAGCTGACCGACATCGAGGAGTCGATTCTAGGGAGCGTGGTGGAAGTCATCTGCCGCGAGCTGACCGTGGCCTGGCAGGCGGTGGGCCTGAGCTTTCTCTTCGAGCGCCGCCAGATGCAGACCCAGGTGGCGCGCATCATCTCGGTTGCCGAGAAGACGCTCTGCCTAAGCTTCGAAATCCGCATGCCGCACAGCTCGGGTCTGCTGAATCTGGCCTTTCCGGCAGTGGTGGCAAATACCATCCTGCGCCGCCTGACCACGGATTGGGGCCGGCGGCGCCGCCATGCCGGTGAGACGCGGGCGCGCATGGCCGAGATGGCGCGCGAGATCCGCTTTGGCTGCTCGCTGCAACTGCCCACGGTGCGTCTGGCGGCGAGCGTGCTCGAGCAAGTGAAGCCGGGCGACGTGCTGCGCCTCGATCTGGGCGCAAGCACGCTCTCCGAGTGGAGGGTCGCCGGCCAGCCGCTCTCGGTGGCCCAGGCCATGCGCCACGGCGCGCACCGCGCCGCGCGCATCGAGCGCGCCATGGCCGGGGGTGAGCGATGAAAACCTACTTCGATTGCTGGACCCAAGTGGCCGCAGCCCTGTTTTCCCAAGCCCTGGCCGGCGAGCCGGAGCTGGCCGAGTCGTTGCCCAAGCCACTCAGCGGGGGAGCGTTTGGCTGGGCCGCCACCCTGGCCGGCGAAGTGGAGGGCCGGTTCGCCGTGTTGCTCGACAGCGCAGTTCTGGAGACGCCGTTCGTTGGGGAGGGGGCGGACCAGAAGGCCGGCTGGAAGGAGCTCCTACGCGAGGCGGCCGACGCCGCCGCCGGAGAGCTACTGGCCGCAACGGGCAAGAAGTGCCAGGTGGTGAGCTTCGAGGAGACCGCTGAAGAAGGCGCGGTTTCGCACGCCTTTCAGCTCCGCTCGGGGGAGCGCGCGTGGACGGTTCTGGTGCGGGACGAGGTACGCGTGCTTGAACCGCAGACAAATCCGCAGCCGGACCGCGAGCGCGATGCGCGGACCGCCGCCACGGCCAAGGCGGGCCAGGAACCATGCGGCGCGCCCGCGCCGCCGGCACTGAGTCCGGGACTCGAGTTGCTGCTCGACGTTGAGCTCGAGGCTTCGCTGCGCTTCGGCTCGCGGGAGATGCCCTTGGGCGAGATTCTCGATTTGGGCCCGGGCGACGTGGTAGAGCTGGACCGCCATGTGGCCGATCCCGTGGACCTGATTGTGGGCGACAAGATTGTGGCGCGTGGCGAGGTGGTGCTGGTGAACGGCAACTTTGGGCTGCGGGTGACCGAGGTAGCCGCACCTAGGAAGCGGCTGGAGAGCATTCGATGCCTCTTCTGAATCGCCAACTGGCGTTGCTGCCCCGCGGCGCCGCGGTGCAGAGAGCCGGCCGGGAAGGGCCGCGCTTCGATGAGCCCAAAGCCGCGGCGGAGGGGCCGAAATACCCTCGGGCGGGTATGCGGACGGGAATCTTTGTTACTTGCGCCAATCCCCGCTGCGGCTCAGGCTGGCTGCGCCTTTGGCGTCGCCGGAAGACACCGATCTTCGAAGGCGGATGGTGCTGTTCGGGGGCGTGCATGGCGGCTCGGGTGGCGGCGGCGCTGAGGCGCGAGATGGACGCGTGGGGCAACGTGCAGGAGGGCCACCGCCATCGCATTCCGCTGGGCCTTACCATGCTCGAGCAGGGCTGGATTACACATCATGATTTGCGCGCGGCGCTGGCGGCGCAGAGAGCCGCCGGCGGCGGCAGACTGGGCGGTTGGCTGGTGCGGCTAGGGAGCGTGAGCGAGGAGTTGGTGACGCGCGCGCTGGGCCTGCAATGGGGCTGCCCGGTGTTGAGCATGGAGCTCCACAACCGCGAAGGCCTCACCGCGTTGGTGCCGCGTCTCTTTGTGGACGCCTTTGGAGCCCTGCCTCTGCGCGTGGCGGCGGAAAGGATTCTCTATTTGGGGTTTGAAGACCATCTCGATCCCGCGCTGGCGTTGGCCGTGGAGCGCATGACCGGTCTCAGGGTTGAGAGCGGGCTGGTGCAGGAGTCGCTTTTCCGGCCGGCGCACGCGCGTATGCTCGAGGCGCGGTTCCCTGCGGTGGAGCTGATCGAGGCCGCGACGGAGCCGGCGCTGGCCGCCGCGCTGACCAAGGCGGTGGAAAGAACCCGCCCCGTGGAGTCGCGCCTGACGCGGGTGCACGACTGCCTGTGGTTGCGCATGTGGCTGCGCCCCGAGAGCGGGCCGTTGCCGGAGCCGGACTCGATCCGGGACCTGATTGGCACGGCCTCCGTGCACTGAGGGAGGCCGGCGGCGCAAGGCTGCGGCGCCAACAGGCGATCGGCGGGTCAATGAGTTAGAGAGCCGGCCTCATGGAGAATGCGGAAGGGCCGATAGATGCATGAGGGGCCTTGGGCATGAGCGAGATTCGCACTCTGATTGTTGACGACTCCTCGGTGATGCGCAAGATTGTGGAGCGGGCGCTGCGCCA
>JASHQW010000068.1 GCA_030038875.1 Gammaproteobacteria bacterium
CAGGCCTCGCTCAACATGGGCACGATCGCCGCCTTGCGCAAGCTGGTTGCGGAAGGGGTGGACTTCGTTACACGCGTATATATCCCCGACGTGCTCGCTGTCGCTTCCTTCTACAAGGACTGGTTCGGGATCGGGGCGGGCGTGACGAATTTCCTGAGCTATGGCGATTTCCCCATGGACGACAACCCCGAGCCGCAGCTCTACATTCCCTCGGGGGTCATTCACAACCACGACCTCTCGCACATCGAGCCGGTGGACCAGGCGAAGATCGACGAGTACGTCACCCATTCCTGGTACGACTACTCGGTCGGCGATGACAAGGGGTTGAATCCCTACAAGGGCGAAACCCATCCCCACTACACGGGACCCAAGCCTCCCTACGAGCGCTTGAACATCGATCAGAAGTACTCATGGCTCAAGTCACCGCGCTACGAGGATGCGCCGATGCAGGTGGGCCCCCTCTCACGCATGCTGGTCGCCTACGCCACCGGTCGCCCCGCGCGGGTGAAGGAGCTGGTCGACAAGGCGCTCGGGCAGCTCGGTGCGCAGCCCACGGCGCTGTTCTCGACGCTCGGGCGTATCGCCGCGCGCGCGATCGAGGCGCAGGTGCTGGTCGAATCGATGGGCATGTGGGTCGAGGCGCTCGCCGACAACATGGCGCGGCGTGACTACCGCATCCAGGACACCGCCAAGTGGGATCCGAGCACCTGGCCCGCGGACTGCTTCGGCGCCGGCTTTCACGAGGCGCCGCGCGGCTCGCTCGGCCATTGGGTGCACATCAAGGACGGCAAGATTGCCAAGTACCAGTGCGTGGTGCCGAGCACCTGGAACGCCGGTCCCCGCGATGCCAAGGGTCAGCCCGGCCCCTATGAGGCCGCTCTCGTCGGCACGCCGGTCGTCAAGCCCGAGCAGCCGCTCGAGATCCTGCGTACCGTGCACTCGTTCGATCCGTGCATGGCCTGCGGCGTACACGTGGTCGATGCGACGCGGCGGGAGCTCGCGCGGGTGAGGGTGTCATGAGCGCGGTGCCGGCGCAGGCCGGGCCGACCTTCACCCTTGGGCGGGTGTACGTGTGGGAGCTGCCGCTGCGGCTTACGCACTGGCTGCTGTTCTTCTCGATTCTGGTTCTCGCCGCCACCGGCTACTACATCGCTCACCCCTTCATCAGCGTGCCGGGAGAGGCGCGCGCGCACTTCGTGATGGGCTCGGTGCGCAGCGTGCACCTGTACGCATCGATCGTGTTCACGCTCTCGACGCTGGTGCGCGTCTACTGGGCGTTCGCCGGCAACGCTTACGCGCGCTGGTCGGAGCTCGTCCCTGTATCGCGGCAACGATGGCGCAACTTCAAGCAGACGGCGCTCTTCTACGCTTTCTTGAGCCGTGAGCCGGCCCATTATCCCGGTCACAATGCCCTCGCCGGCTTGAGCTACGCCATCGTCTATGGCGTCTACTTGGTGATGATCGCAAGCGGCTTTGCGCTCTACACGGTCTACGCGCCGGTGGGCTCACCGATGCAGGTATTCGGTTTCTTGATCCCGATCTTCGACGGCCTGCAGATGGCGCGCCTGCTCCATCATATCGGGATGTGGGTGATCCTCATCTTCGCCGTGGCCCATCTCTATTTCGTCGTCGTCCTCTATTCGATCATCGAGCACCTCGGCACGCTGGATTCCATAGTCTCCGGCTTCAAGTTCACGCTCCGGGAACCGCGCAGCCGTGGCTGAGACGCAAATACGCGCTCTCAGGGAAGGGGCGAGCGGCGGTGTTCTCGTGCTCGGGCTCGGCAACGTGCTGCTCGCTGATGACGGCATCGGCGCTGCCGCGATCGCTCGGCTGGAGCGCGATTACGGCATTCCACCCGGGGTCCGCCTGGTCGAGGGCGGCACGCTCGGCCTGTCGCTGCTCGATCAGATCGCCGAGGCCGAGCACGTCATTCTGGTCGACGCAGTGGCCACGGGGGCTCCGCCCGGGAGTCTCGTGCGGCTCGACGGGGCAGAGCTCCTGGACGCGGTGCGCGAGCGGCTGTCGGTACATCAGGTTGGGGTGGCGGATCTCCTCAACGCAGCCCATCTCATCGGCCGCTATCCGGCTTCGCTGGTGCTCCTCGGCCTCACACCCGGCGCGATCACACTCGGGATCGCGCGCACGCGCCTCGTGGAGGCAGCGATCGGCACTCTCATTTCGGCGATCATCCTGGAACTGCAGACTCTTGGCTACGAGTTGCTTCCCCAAGCGAACACCGGCGCTGGCGACCGCCCTATTCACGCTCTTACCCGTCATTTCGGGATGTAGCCGCGCCGGGCCCAACCCGCCTGATCAGGTCCTCTCTTCGGCGGAAGCTCAGCGTGCGGGCGCAGAGCTCTTCGCTGCCAACTGCGCCATCTGTCACGGCGAGAGCGGCAACGGCCATGGGCGGCGGCATGAGGCCATGGCGCCCCCGCCGGCCAACCTGACGGTGCCGCCCTGGTCGGAGCGCGCCAATGCGGGGCGCGCTTTCCTGGCGATCCGCGACGGCGTGGCGGGGACAGCCATGGCGCCCTGGCCCACTTTCAGCGATCAGCAGGTCTGGCAGCTCGTCGCATACATCGAGACGTTGCAGGGGAATCGCTGAGCGCGGGGCTGCAGCAGCGCTCACTTGCCTTGTCACATCGCTCGCGGCGGAGCTAGACTTCGGCGTCACGCACCTTCATGCGGAGGAGCCATGGCGACCCTCAGCCGACGTGATTTCCTCAAGGTTTCGGGGGCGACGCTCGCTGCCTCGAGCCTCGCGGTCCTCGGATTCACTCCCCAACACGCCCTGGCCGAGGTGCGGCAGTTCAAGCTCGAGCGGGCGACCGAGACGCGCAATACCTGCCCGTACTGCTCGGTGGCGTGCGGGCTGCTGATGTACAGCCTCGGCGACGGGGCGAAGAACGCGAAGGCCTCGATCTTCCATATCGAGGGCGATCCCGACCATCCGGTCAACCGCGGGACACTGTGTCCGAAGGGCGCGGCCCTCCTGGATTTCGTCCACAGCAAGAGCCGGCTGCTTTACCCGCAATACCGTGCGCCGAAGGCCAAGGAGTGGCAGCGGATCTCGTGGGACGAGGCACTGGAGAAAACCGCGCGGCTGCTCAAGACCGACCGCGACGCCAACTTCCTGGCCAAGAGCGCCGCCGGGCTCACGGTCAATCGCTGGGAGACGACCGGCTTCCTCGCGGCCTCCGCGAGCAGCAACGAGGTCGGCTACCTGACAGCCAAGGTGGTGCGCAGCCTCGGACTGATGGCATTCGACAATCAAGCGCGTGTGTGACACGGCCCGACGGTGGCAGGTCTTGCCCCGACGTTTGGCCGTGGAGCGATGACGAATCACTGGGTCGACATCAAGAATACCGACGTCGTCCTCATCATGGGCGGTAATGCCGCCGAGGCCCATCCCTGCGGCTTCAAGTGGGTCACCGAGGCCAAGGCCCACCATCGGGCGAAGTTGATCGTCGTCGACCCGCGTTATACGCGTTCGGCCTCGGTCGCCGATCTCTACGTTCCGATCCGTGCGGGCACCGACATCGCGTTCCTGGGCGGGGTCATCAACTACCTGCTCGCGAACGATGCGATCCAGCACGAGTACGTCGTCAACTACACGGACTTCACCTTCATCGTCCGCGAGGATTTCTCGTTCCAGGACGGCTTGTACTCAGGGTACGACCCCGCCAAGGGCCGGTACGACAAGACCAGCTGGGACTATGAGCGCGGCAAGGACGGCTTTGTCGCGACCGACCCGACGCTGAAGCACCCGCGCTGCGTCTACAACCTGATGAAGCAGCACTACGCGCGCTACACGCCGGAGCTCGTCGAGCGCACCTGCGGCTCACCGCGGGAGAAGTTCCTGGAAGCCTGCAAGCTGCTCGCCTCCACGGCAACGCCGACGCGCGCGGCGACCATCATGTACGCGCTCGGCTGGACGCAGCACTCGATTGGCTCGCAGATGATCCGCACCGGTGCGATGGTGCAGCTGTTGCTCGGCAACATCGGGGTCTCGGGCGGCGGCATGAACGCCCTGCGCGGCCACTCGAACATCCAGGGGCTCACCGATCTCGGGCTGATGGCGAACCTGCTGCCGGGGTACCTGACTCTGCCGAACGAGGCGGAGCAGGGTTACGAGGACTACATCGCCGCGCGGGCACCGAAGCCGCTGCGTCCGAATCAGTTGAATTACTGGCAGAACTACAACAAGTTCTTCGTGAGCTTGATGAAGGCCTGGTGGGGCGATGCCGCCACGAAAGAGAATAACTGGGGCTACGACTATCTGCCGAAGCTCGATAAGCCGTACGACATGCTCGCCGCCTATGAGCTGATGCTCAACGGCAAGATGAACGGCTACGTCTGCCAGGGCTTCAACCCGCTCGCCTCCGCTCCCAACAAGGCGAAGATGACGGCGGCGTTCAGCAAGCTCAAGTTCATGATCGTCATGGATCCGCTCGCGACCGAGACCTCCGAGTTCTGGCAGAACCACGGTGAGTTCAACGACGTCGACCCGGAGAAGATCGAGACCGAGGTCATCCGGCTGCCGACCACGTGTTTCGCCGAGGAGGACGGCGCGCTCGTCAACTCCGGCCGCTGGCTGCAGTGGCACTGGAAAGGCGCCGATCCGCCGGGCGAAGCGCGGACCGACCTCGAGATCATGTCGGACCTTTATCTCAAGCTACGTAGCCTGTATCAGGCCGAGGGCGGCGCTTACCCCGACCCGGTCCTCAAGCTTGCCTGGCCCTACGCGCATTCCGGAGAAGCGAGTGCCGAGGAGCTGGCGCGCGAGTACTCGGGCCGGGCGCTGGAGGACCTGTCGGATCCCAAGGACCCGACCAAGGTCATTCGCAAGGCCGGTGAGCAGCTCGCCGGCTTCGGCGAGCTCAGGGACGACGGCACGACGCTGAGCGGCTGCTGGATCTATTGTGGCGCCTGGACCCAGGCGGGCAACCTGATGGCACGCCGCGACAACAGCGATCCCACCGGGATCGGCCAGACGCTCAACTGGGCGTGGGCGTGGCCGGCGAACCGGCGCGTGATGTACAACCGCGCCTCCTGTGACCCGGCGGGCAGGCCCTACAACCCGGCGCTCAAGCTCATCGCCTGGAACGGCAAGTCGTGGGGCGGCGCCGACGTGCCCGACTACAAGGTTGACGAGGACCCTTCCGAGAACATGGGTCCCTTCATCATGAATCCGGAGGGCGTGGCGCGCTTTTTCTCGCGCGGCGGCCTGGTCGACGGCCCGTTTCCGGAGCATTACGAGCCCTTCGAGAGCCCGCTCGGCTACAACCCGCTGCACCCGAACGATTCGCGTGCCGTCCAGAACCCCGCGGCGCGTATCTACCCCGATGACCGCAAGGCGCTCGGCAAGGCCGAGGCGTTTCCGTGCGTCGCCACGACGTACCGTCTCACGGAACACTTCCATTTCTGGACCAAGCACGCGCTGCTGAACGCAATTGTGCAACCCCAGCAGTTCGTGGAACTCGGGGAAGTGCACGCGAAGGAGCTCGGCGTCAAGGCCGGCGAGATGGTCAAGGTGAGCTCCAATCGCGGCTCCATCAAGGCGGTCGCCGTCGTGACCAAGCGCATCAGACCGCTGACGATCGAGGGCAAGCCGGTTCACACGGTCGGTGTGCCGATTCACTGGGGATTCACCGGTCTGACGAAAGGCTACTTAGCCAATACGCTGACGCCCGTGGTCGGTGATGCCAACGTGCAGACGCCCGAGTACAAGTGTTTCCTCGTCAAGGTCGAGCGGGCGTAGGGGGCGGCCATGGCACTGCAATCGCTCGACATCATCCGCCGCTCCGCCACCAAGACCCCGTCGCCGGCGGCGCGCGGTCCGGTTCCGGCCGAAGTCGCGAAGCTCATCGACACCTCCAAGTGCATCGGTTGCAAGGCCTGTCAGGTCGCCTGCATGGAATGGAACGACTTGCGCGATCAGGTGGGCACGTGCGACGGCACCTACAACAACCCGACCGACCTCACCGCTCAATCGTGGACGGTGATGCGCTTCGCCGAGTACGAAAATCCGCAGGGTGACCTCGAGTGGCTCATTCGCAAGGATGGCTGCATGCACTGCGCTGATCCGGGCTGCCTCAAAGCATGCCCGGCGCCCGGAGCGATCGTGCAGTACGCCAACGGCATCGTCGACTTCCACGAGGAGCACTGCATCGGCTGTGGCTACTGCATCGCCGGTTGCCCATTCAACATTCCACGGATCTCGAGGCGCGATCACAAGGCCTACAAGTGCACCCTGTGCTCGGATCGCGTGGCCGTGGGTCTCGAGCCCGCCTGCGTCAAGGCCTGTCCCACCGGCGCCATCACCTTCGGCACGAAGGAGCGGATGAAGGTTGACGCCGAGGAGCGCATCGCGGACCTCAAATCGCGGGGCTTCGAGCAGGCGGGGCTGTACGACCCCATCGGCGTCGGCGGCACGCACGTCATGTACGTGCTGCACCACGCCGACCAGCCCGGGCTCTACAGCGGCCTGGCGCTGAACCCGCACATCAGTCGGACCGTCCGGCTGTGGAAGGGAGTGGTCAAACCGCTGGCGCTGGGCGCGCTCGCGCTGGCCGCGCTCGTCGGCTTCTTCAACTACATCGTCGCGGGGCCCAAGGAGGTCGGGCCGGAGGACGAGGAGGCCGCCAGGAAAGAGCAGGAGAAGGCCCATGGCTGACCGCGACCATCGCCCCGCCCTCATTCTCCGGCATCCCCCGCGCGACCGGGCGCTGCACTGGCTGCTGGTAATCGTGTTCCTGTTCACGGCAACTTCGGGCTTCGCCCTGTTCCACCCGTCTTTGTTCTGGCTGACCAACCTGACCGGCGGCGGCCCGTGGAGCGCGATCCTGCATCCGTTCATCGGGCTCGTCATGGCGGTGGTGTTCGTCTGGTTCGCCGCGCCGACGTGGCGCGTGGCGCAGCTCACCCCCAACGACATCGCCTGGCTCAAGGGGATCCGTTATGTCGTCAGCGGACAGGAGGAGCGCCTGCCCGAGGTCGGCCAGTACAACGCCGGCCAGAAGCTGCTGTATTTCACCTTGATGACGTGCGTTCTGCTGCTCGCTTTGACGGGCATTCTCTTCTGGCGGCGCTACTTCGCGGGCTACTTCCCGATCGGCGTCGTGCGCCTCGGTGCACTGGCGCACGCCTTCCTGGCTTTCGTGGTCCTCATCAGCGTCGTGGTTCATATGTCGGCGGCGGCCTGGGAGGCAGGCTCGATCAGATCGATGATCCGCGGGACGGTGACGCCCGGGTGGGCCTACAAACACCGCCGCGCCTGGTTCCGCGAGATGATCCGGCCCGGCGCGGGCCGCTAGCATCGCGCCAGACGGGCGGCAAGCGCCGCGGCGCTATACTCGAAGCGGCGCACGCCCGGTGCGCGCTGCCGGTAACGGACCTTGCAGAGAATTCTCGATCCTGCGCAGATCGAGGCGCTCACCTCCCGATCGGTGCCCCGCCTGGTGCTGCCGGCGCGCGGGCGGCTGTTCGCCGCCCGCGCCGAGCGGCTGCGGACGCTCGCCGCGAGCGATGCGCTCGGTGGCTACCTCGAGCTCGCTGCCGCGATCGCGGAGGCACAGCACGCCGCGATCGGCCGCCTCGAAACGCCGGTCCGCGATGCCGCGCGGCTCGCCGTGGCACCCGAGGAGCGCAGGCCGCCACTCTCCCCGCGGGATCTCAAACGCGGCCCCGAATGGCACACCGCGCTCGCCGTCATAGTGGCCGGCGTCGCGAGCGTATCTACATTCCCGCCGGCGGTCGCTGCGGTGTGCGAGCGGCTCACGGTCACCTCCGCCGATGCCCTCGATGCGTTTGCCGACCGGCTGCTCGCGGCAGACGGTCGCGATGCGGATCCCGCGGCGGCGCCGTTCGTCATCGCTGCGCTCCAGGCCTACTGGACGGCGCTCGCCGCAAGCCTCGCGCCTGAAGACGTCACGATCGTGCCGCAGCCGAGCCATTGCCCCGTGTGCGGGACGCTGCCGGTCGCTAGCATCGTGCGCAGCGCGGCACCCTACGCCGGCTACCGCTACCTGCACTGCGGCCTGTGCGCGAGCGAGTGGCACCGCGTGCGCGTCGAATGCACCCAGTGCGGCGCCATCAAAGGGATCGCCTACCAGTCGGTCGCCGGCGGCCCGGCGGCGGTGCGCGCCGAAACCTGCGACACGTGCCGCGCTTACCGCAAGATCTTCTATCAGGAGCACGACCCGGCGGTCGAGCCGCTGGCCGATGACCTGGCGAGCGTGGCGCTCGACCTGCTGCTCGCCGAGGCGGGCTTTCACCGCGCCAGCACCAACCCGCTGCTCTGGCAGCCTTCGGGCTGAGAGATCCGCGCGCGGGTAGGGGCTTCTACCGATTGCCCCCGCACGCGGCGATCAGCTAGAAGCCGTTGCAAAGCTGCCGCGGGTCCTCCGGCGGGCCGCTTAACCGCTGGAACGGGTTCTTATGCACGAGCTGCCGAATCAATGGACCGGGTTGTGTTTGCTCGTCTTTCTGCTCGGCCTGCGCCACGGCTTCGACGCCGATCATCTGGCGGCCATCGACGGGCTCACTCGCATCAACCAGCGCCGCGGCCGCGCCTTCGCGCCGCAGTGCGGGATGTTGTTCTCACTGGGGCACGGCGCCGTCGTCCTCGCGATCGCACTCGCGGTCGGTATTGCCCAGCGCAGCCAGACGGTTCCCGGCTGGCTCGAGGTGAGCGGCGCCTGGATCTCGATCGCCTTCCTCGCGCTGATCGGGGTCGTGAACCTGCGCGCGCTGCTGACCGCCGCGCCGCAGACCACGGTCGCGCCCGTTGGTGTGAAGGGCCGCTTCCTCAAGCGCGCGATGCAGGCCGGTCACCCGCTGACGGTGGCGCTCGTCGGGATGCTCTACGCGATCTCCTTCGATACCGTCTCGCAGAGTGTCATGTTCGCCCTGACCGCGACGCGCTTCGGCGGGCTCGCTTCCTCGCTCTTCATCGGCGTCCTTTTCGTCCTGGGGATGGTCGTCACCGACGGGGCGAACGGCCTGTGGATCTCGCAGCTCATCGGGCGCAGCGACCGGGTCGGGGTCATTGCCTCGCGTGTCATGGGCCTGGGGATTGCGATCGTGAGCCTCGCCACCGCGGCCTACGGAGCGACCCGGCTCGCGGCTCCCGCGCTCGACGACTGGAGCAGCACGCACGAATGGACGGTCGGAGCCGCCGTGACGGGTGCGGTGCTGCTCTGTTATCTGATCGGGCGGCGGCTGGCGCCCGCGGCCGCGCTGGCCGGCCGCAGCTGACTCACTCACTCGAGGCCGAACGCCGGCTGTGCCTGCTTTTCAGGCGCGCTCGCGCGCTTGGCGGCGGCGATCGCCGCGCGCAGGCTCGCCGCTCGCGCCGGTTCCTGGCCGAATTTCAGGTAGCGGTCGGCGCTTTGCAGCACTTGCTCGAGCAGCGCGAGACGCCGGTGCAGATGGAGAAGCCCCAGGGCCACGAGCTCCACGTCCTCGCCCGCGGCGACGGCAGCTTTGGCAGAGCTGAGCGCATGGTCGAACTCGGTCGCGGACATGTCGATCTCGAGCGGATCCCCGGACTCGTGGCTCGCGGAGCTCTTCGCGGGGCGAGACTCCAGCGCGGCGTGCATCACGTCCGTCGTCGTGATGATTCCGAGCAGCCGCTCCGCCTCATCGACCACGGGCAACGCATGCACCGCGTTGCCCGCCATCGCGCGTGCCGCCTCGAGCAGCGTCGCATCTGGGCGCACCGTGATGGCGGGCCGACTCATGAGCGTCGCCACCTTGACGCGCTGGTCGAGGTACGTGCCGGGCGCGCTTCCGGTCTTGGGGATCACGGCCGCCATCTTCATAACATCGGCCGAACTCAGCATGCCGACGACCTTCCCGCCGCCGCGCACCGGAAGATGATGCAACGGGTAGCTGGCGAACAGCCGCAGCACCTCGCTCGCCGGCTCATCGATGCCGATCGAGAGCACATCCTCGGTCATGAACTTATCGACCCGGTCGGTAGCGCGCATGTGCCAAGCGTGTGGCCTGCGAGGCCGCGCAGCCATGCCGGACAGTACCTAGGCGCCGGGGTCTCACGGCAGCGACGGCGCGGTAGCATCACCCGCTCGCGAGTCGTTAGGTAAGTCTACGTACTTGCCACAGTAGTCGGCCATCGGCTAAAAAAAGCGGCCGCTCTGCGACTTGCGAAAGGCGCGGCACGAGGGGAGGCGGGATGGGGCAGTTCGCGGGGCGCCGGCGGCCTATGACGCGCATCGGCGCGGGGGTGCTGGCGCTCGTCGTGCTCGGACCGCTCGCCGGTGGCATCGCGCTGGCGACTCCAGCGCCGGCCGAGCCGCCGAGCGATGCCAGGTGCCTCGGCTGTCACAACGATCCAGGACTCAAGGACGACGCCGGCCACTCCCTCACCATAACCCCCGCCGTGTACGCGGGCTCGGCGCATCGTCGCCTTGCCTGCGTCGACTGCCACAGGGATGCCCAAAGCGTCCGCCACCCCCGCGAGGACCTGGGTCGCGTGGCCCCCGAGACCTGCGCCGGATGTCATCAGCAGGACATCGACGCATTGGCAGCCAGCGCCCACGCAGGAAGCGGCGTGTCGCCGCAGACTTGCGCTAGCTGCCACGGCGATCCGCACGCGGTGCTCGACAGCCGCAACCCCAACAATTCAATGTCGGCGGTCAATCAGGTACGCAACTGCGGCCACTGCCACCAGGACATGATGCAGGGGTATCTCTCGAGCGAGCATGCCCGTGCGCTCTTCGTACTCGGCCTCGTCAGTGCCCCCGCGTGCACCGATTGTCATGGCAGCGGCCACGACATCCAGCCCGGAACGGTTGCCGCCGCGGCGATCTCCCACGCGCGCATTCCGGAGACCTGCGGGAAGTGTCACGCCGGCATCCTCACTCAATGGCGCGACAGCGCCCATGGGGCGCTGTGGATGCACGACGGGAAAAACGGACCGGTCTGCACCACCTGCCATCAGGCGCATGCGATCAAGCCGCCGCAGAGCCTGGCGGCGCGGCAGGCCTTTCCGGGCGATTGCGGCGACTGCCACACTGCGTACTACAAGTCTTTCCGGGACACCCTGCATGGCAAGGCAACGATGCTCGGCGAGACCGCGGCCGCGATGTGCTCGGACTGCCATACGGCGCACCAGAACCTCCCGGCGTCCGACCCGCGCTCGAGTGTCAATCCCGCGCACCTTGCGGCGACCTGCGGCCGGTGTCACCAGGGGCAGGTCACGGCTTCCTTCCTGACGTTCGATCCCCACGCCGACCCTG
>JASHQW010000069.1 GCA_030038875.1 Gammaproteobacteria bacterium
TCGTTGCCCGAGAGCCCCTGGGCGCGCAGCGCGTCCGGGTCGAGATCCACCTGGACCTGGCGCTGCAGTCCCCCGTAGGGCCAGGGCATCGAGGCGCCGTACACGGTGGCAAGCCCGGTACGGATGACATTGTTGCCGAGGTCGAAGAGCTCGGCCTCCGAGAGGCTCGGGCTCGAGAGCGCCAGCTGCAGGATCGGGACCGAGGAGGCGTTATAGGCGAGGATGAACGGCGGCGTGGTACCGGGGGGCGCCTGGCGCAGCGCGGTCTGCGACACGCCGGTGATCTGCGCGAACGACATCTCCTCGCGGGCCTGGGGCTGGAAGAAGTACTTGACCACCGCGGTGCCGGACAGCGACTGCGATTCGGTGTGGGCGACGTCATTGACGGTGGTCTGCGCGTTGCGCTCGGAGCCGAGCACCAGGCGCGTCGCCATCTCATCCGGCGACAGCCCGCTGTAGCGCCAGATCACCCCGACCACCGGGATCCTGATCTCGGGGAAGATGTCGGTGGGCGTGCGCAGGATCGCGAATACCCCGAGGAGGAGTATCACGATCGCGAGGACGATGAATGTGTACGGGCGCCGCAGCGCCAGTCTGACGATCCACATCGGGCCCGCACACTACCCCAAGGGGGGCCTGCCGGCACACCCCCCGGGAGGGGAGGCGGTCTGCTCGCGCTGCCGGGGCTGTCTTACAATCCTTTTCATCCGAGCCGGCCGAACCCTGCCATGCTCGCAAACGGGGGCTAACTCATTGATCGAGCATGTCAACCGAAGCTTCTGAGTTCCGGCCGAACGGCCGTTTGAGCGAACTTTTACAACTACGCGGCCGCCTGTTCTGGAGCCTGTGCGGAGCGCTCGTTCTGGCGCTGCTGGTGGCGCTCTGGTGGTGGTTCGGACGTGCCCCGCCGCTGCACTACATCACCGCGCGCGTCAGCCGGGGCGACATCCAGCGTACCGTCACCATGACGGGCACGCTCAATCCGATCGTCACGGCCCAGGTCGAGTCCTACGTCTCCGGGAACATCAAGACGTGGACCTGCGACTACAACACGATCGTCAAGATCGGCCAGGTCTGCGCGACCCTCGATCCGCTGCCGTTTCAGGTGGTGGTCGACCAGGACACGGCGGCGGTGCATTCGGCGGAGGCGGCGCTCGCCAAGGATCGCGTGGCTGCCGCCAACCAGGCGCAGATCTACGCCTACGACCAGAAGGAGATCGGCGAGGGCATCATCTCGCAGGAGCAGATCAACACCGACCGGGCGACGCTCAATCAGGATCGCGCCCAGGTGAAGCTCGACATGGCGAACGTCGAGCAGCAAAAGGCGCTGCTGCACGGCGCCGAGGTCAATCTCGCCTACACCAAGATTCCCTCGCCCGTGAACGGCATGGTGATCACGCGCTACATCGACGTCGGCCAGACCGTGGTCTCGAGCCTGTCGGCCTCGCCGCTGTTCCTGATCGGCAAGGACATGCACTTCATGGAGGTGGACACCAACGTCAGCGAGGCGGACGTGGGCGGCGTGAAGGCCGGGGAGCAGTCGTTCTTCACCGTCCAGGCTTACCAGAACCGCACGTTCTGGGGCACCGTGCGCCAGGTCCGCGAGGGTCCCATCACGGTGCAGAACGTCGTCACCTATGACGTGGTGGTGGATGTGAAGAACGACGACCTCGCGCTCTTTCCCGGGATGACCGCCGACTGCCACATCATCACCGCCGAGCGCAAGAACGTGCTGCGCGTGCCGCTGCCGGCCATCCGCTTCAACCCCGAAGGGTTCGCACGCGAGCGACCGGGAAGAGGGACCGGCGGCTCAGGTCCTGGCCGCGCGGCGGCCGAGCGCGGCTCCGCAGAGCAACAGTCCTCAGGCGAGTCGCAAGGATCTGCAGGGCAGCAGGCCGGCCCCGGCGTGTTCGAGCACTCCCGGGGCGAGGGACCACCGGGCGCGGGGCCACCGGGGGGAGGGCGCGGGGGGCGCTCTGGCGGGCACGAAGGGGCTCCCCCGGCGCGGATCTGGGTGATGCGCTCCGGCAAGCTCGTCGCGGTGCGCGTGCGCACGGGGCTCGACGACGGCACTCTGATCGAGGTCTCGGGCGACGACCTCAAGGAGGACGACGTGGTGGTCGTCAACGCCGTGCGTCCGAATCAGCCGCGCGAGGAGCAGCGCGCGGGACAGAGCAACCCGCCGGGCGGCAATACCTTCCGCGGAGGCGGCCGCTTTTGAGCCCTGCGGAGCCCACGAACGCCGTGCCCCCGGACGCTCCGTCCGCGGAGCCGATCATCCAGGTCCGCGAGGCCGTCAAGATCTACCGCCTCGGAGACACGGAGGTGCACGCGCTGCGCGGCGTCAGCCTCACCATTCGCCGCGGCGAGTTCGTGGCCATCATGGGCGCCTCGGGCTCGGGCAAGTCGACGCTGATGAACATCCTCGGCTGCCTCGACAAGCCGACCCGCGGCCAGTATCTCCTCGAGGGCGTCGACGTCGCGCAGCTCGATGAGCCGGCGCTGGCGCGCATCCGCGGGCGCCGCATCGGCTTCGTGTTCCAGACTTTCAACCTGCTGCCGCGCACGAGTGCGCTCGAGAACGTGGAGCTGCCGCTCTTCTACGCCGCGCAATTCGCCGGCAACACGCAACGCGCGCGCGACATGCTGCATATGCTCGGACTGGCCGAACGCGAACGCAATCAGCCGAATCAGCTCTCGGGCGGGCAGCAGCAGCGTGTCGCGATCGCTCGGGCCCTGGTCAACGACCCGGCCATCGTGCTCGCCGACGAGCCCACCGGCAACCTCGACTCCGAGACCGCGCTCGACATCATGTCGACCATCCGCGCGCTCAATCGCGAGCGCGGCGTCACCATCGTCCTGGTCACGCACGAGCGCGACCTCGCCGAGCTCGCCGATCGGATCGTCACCCTTCGCGACGGCCGCATCATCTCCGACCGTCTCACAGACGGCGCGCGCAGCGAGGCCCAGACACGCGCGTTGCCCGCCGTGCAGGCGTTCCGCGAGCAGCGCTTCGCCGGGCGGCTCGACGCCTGGCTGCACGAGGCCGCCTCGCTCGGCTGGATGGCGGTGTTCGCAGCGCTGCGGGCCATCGGACGCAACAAGCTGCGCTCCGCCCTCACGATGCTCGGCGTGTTCATCGGCGTGGCCGCGCTCATCGCCATGGTAGCGGTCGGCGAGGGGGCGCGCGCCGCTGTGGAGGCACAGGTGCAGAGCCTCGGCACAGACCTCCTGGTGGTGCTGCCGGGGGCCACGCGCATCAACGGCGTGCGCGCCGGCCATGGCAGCGCCGAGAGCCTGCGGGTGCGGGACGTGGGCTCGATCCTCGAGCAGGACAGCGCCGTCTCGGACGCGAGCTACGTCAACCGTCAGTCCACTCAGGTGGTGAACGGCACGCAGAACTGGAGCACCAGCGTCCAGGGCGTCTCGCCGAGCTACCTGGCAATCCGTCGCTGGCCGGTGGTTGCCGGCCGCACGCTGAGTGCCGAGGACGATCACGACGGCGCGGCGGTGTGCGTGCTCGGGCACACGGTGGTCCTCAACCTGTTCGGCGAGTTCGCCGATCCGATCGGTGCCACCGTGCTGGTGAAGAACGTGCCCATGGTGGTCATCGGGGTACTCGCCATCAAGGGTCATTCCGCGTCGGGCCAGGATCAGGACGACGTGGTACTCATCCCGTTCACCACCTCACAGGAGCGCATCCTCGGCGTGGCCACGCCGTCCTCGACCCAGACGCTCGCGAACAACGTGTTCGCGACGATCGGCCCGCCGCCCAATCCCTTCGGCGTCACGCCGAAGCTCGAAGGATTCGTCAACACGATCTACGTTCAGGCTCGCAGCCCCGCGCTCGTCAAGACCGCCCTCGACCAGGTCACCAAGACGCTCGAGAAGGAGCACCGCATCCTGCCCGGCAAGGACGACGACTTCGTGGTGCGTGATCTCACCGAGATCGCCGAGGTGGCCGAGGCGAGCTCCCAGGCGATGGAGCTGCTGCTGGCCGCGATCGCCTCGATCTCCCTGGTGGTGGGCGGCATCGGCATCATGAACATCCTGCTGGTCTCGGTCACCGAGCGCACCCGCGAGATCGGCATCCGCATGGCGACCGGCGCGCGGCGGCTGCACGTGCTGACGCAGTTTCTCATCGAGGCGATGCTGCTCGCCCTGATGGGCGGCACCGCCGGCATCGCCGCCGGCGTGATCGCCTCGCAGCTCATCTCGCATTTTGCCGGCTGGCCGATCCTGTTGCGGGTCAACGTGATGGTGCTGGCGTTCGTGTTCTCGGGGGCGGTCGGGGTGTTCTTCGGCTTCTACCCGGCGCGTCAGGCTTCACGTCTCAACCCGATCGATGCGCTGCGCTACGAGTGAGTCGTCGATGCGCTGCTACGCGACCTCCACACTCACCGCTACGCTGGCCGCGCTGACCCTTGCGGGCTGCGCGGTCGGCCCCGACTTCAAGAGCCCGCCCGCACCCGCCGCGGAGGGCTATCTGCATCCGGCCCCGGCGCCCGGCAAGACCGATGCCCAGGACTTGCAGCACCTCGACTCCGGGGCCGAGGTTGCCGCGCAGTGGTGGCAGCTGTTCCAGTCACCGGCGCTCGACGAGGTGGTGCGTGCGGCGATCGCCGCAAGCCCGACTCTGGCCGCAGCCGACGCCACGCTCGCGCAGGCGCGCGAGCAGGTGGTGATCGCGCGCGCGGCGCTGCTGCCGAGCCTGAGTGGCAATGCCGGCGTGCAGCATTCGCGCACCACGACCGGAGTGCCGGGCCTCGGAGCGCCCGGCAGCTCCGGGAGCGGCTCCAATCTCTACACAATGGGACTCTCCGCGAGCTACAGCCTCGATCTCTTCGGTGGCATACGCCGCAACATCGAGCAGCAGTCGGCGCTCGCGGAGTACCAGCGCTACGAGCTCGCGGCCGCGTACCTCACCCTCACCGGCGATGTGGTGAACGAGGCGCTCACGATCGCCTCGACGCGCCTGCAGATCGCCACGACCGAGGAGCTGATCGAGGTCGACCGCAAGGACCTCGCGCTCACGCAACGCGAGTTCGAAGTGGGCACGGCCACGCGTGCGGATGTGCTCACCGCCGACAGCCAGCTGGCGGCCGATCTGACCCAGTTGCCTACGTTGCACAAGCAGCTGGAGCAGGCTTACGACGCGCTCAGCGTACTCGTCGGGCGCGCCCCGGCCGAGTGGAAATCCCACGAGTTCGATATCGGCGAGCTGACGCTGCCGCGCGAGGTGCCGCTCAGTCTGCCGGCACGGCTGGTGCGCCAGCGGCCGGACGTGCTGGCGGCCGAAGCCCAGCTGCACGCCAGCAATGCTGCCATCGGCGTCGCCATTGCGCAGGAGTTTCCCTCGCTGGACCTGTCGGCCTCGGTGACCCGGCAGGCCCTGGAGGCGGGAGCGCTGTTTCACCAGTTCAATACGCTGTGGGACGCCGGCGGCGCGCTGGCGCTGCCGATCTTCGAGGGCGGCGCGCAGGCGGCCCAGGTGCGCGCCGCGCGTGATACCCATACGGCCCAGGCCGCCACTTACCGCGCAGTGGTTCTCGAGGCGCTCGGACAGGTCGCCGACGATCTCTGGGCGCTCGAATACGACGCCGAGCTCCTGACGGTCGACCGGCACTCCGTGGAGGTCGCCTCCGAGGCACTCAAGCTGCAGCAGAAGAGCTACGCGGTGGGCACGACGAGCGTGCTCTCTCTCATCACGGCCGAGCGCATCTACGCCCAGGCGCGTCTCAGCTACGCGACGGCGCAGATCCAGCAGTTCCAGGACACGGCCGGTCTGCTCGTCGCGCTCGGCGGCGGCTGGTGGCAGGAGCAGGCGCCGCTGCCCAAGTAGGACATCTCAAGGCGTCGCGTGCGCAATGCGCACCATCGCCGCCAGACTCCTCTCGACGTCGGCATCGGTCGTCGCCCAGCTGCTGACGCTGATGCGCATCGCTGTGCGTCCCTGCCACACCGTGGTGCCGCACCAGCAGGTACCGTCCTCCTGCAGCGCGGCGACGATGCGTCGCGTACGCTCCGCGTCGCCGAAATCGACCACCACCTGGTTGAGGACGACCTCGTTCAGCACCGCGTGGCCCGCCGCAGCGAGGCCCGCGGCGAAGCGCCGCGCCTGACGGCAATTGCGCTCGATCAGCTCCGTAAGCCCCGCGCGCCCGAGTGAGCGCAGCGCCGCGTATACCGGCACGGCGCGGCCGCGGCGCGACTCCTCGGGAACGAACTCGTGCGGGTCGCGCTGCCGGGTGCTGGTGGCGAGGTAGGGGGCCGAGAGCGAGGGCGCGGCGAGCGTCATCGCGCTGCGATGGGCAGCCTCGTCGGCGCAGAACACGATGCCGCAGTCGTACGGCACGTTCAGCCACTTGTGCCCGTCGGTCGCGATCGAGTCGGCCCGCGCGACTCCGCGCACCAGATGCGCGCGGCTCGGCGCTGCCGCGGCCCACAGGCCGAAAGCGCCGTCGACGTGCAGCCACGCGCCGCGCGCGCGCGTCAGCGCGGCAATCTCCTCAAGGGGATCGAAGGCGCCGCTGTTCACGTTGCCGGCCTGCGCACACACGAGGCAGGGCCCGGTCACCGACTCGAGCAGCGCGCCCAGGGCCGCGGCGCGCATGCGCCCCTGAGCGTCGGTCGGCACGCGCCTGAGGCGGGTGCCGCCGAGGCCGAGCAGGCGCAACGCCATGAAGATGGTGTAGTGCGCCTCATCGCTCACCAGCACCTCAATGGGCGGAGCTCCGAACAGGCCCTGGGCCTCGACGTCCCAGCCGGCATTGCGCAGCACGCGGTGCCGGGCCGCCGCCAGCGCCGTGAAGCTTGCCATCTGGCAGCCGGTGACGAAGCCCACCGTCATCGAGGAAGGAAGCCCGGCCAGCTCGCGCAGCCAGTCGGCAGTGACTTCCTCGATCGCCGCAATGAGCGGCGAGGTCGCATAGAGACCGCCGTTCTGGTCCCAGGCCGACACCAGCCAGTCCGCGGCGAGCGCCGCGGGCGTGCTGCCGCCGATGACGAAGCCGAAGTAACGGGGACCGGCACTTGCGGTCGTGCCGGATGCCCCGGCACGCGCCAGCGCCGCGATAACGTCTCCCGGACTCTCGCCGCTATCGGTGAGCGGCACCGCGAGCGCACGCTCGAGCTCGGCCGGGCTCATGAGAGAGCGCACCGGGCGCGCATTCAGGGATTCGCGGTAGTCGGCGGCGAGCCGTGCCGTGCTCTCGAGCAGCTCGCGGGTGGGCGTCTCACTCATGCTGGCTTCACCTCCACCGTCCGGGGTGACAGGAGTACCGCGCGCCCCGGGAGCCGGCCATGTACGGCCCTCGTTTCAGGGGTCGGACTGTATGCGTACCGCGCCGACACGCACCGCGCGGCGACCGCCAGCCTCAGGCGTGGTAGTCGGACGCCACCGTCTCGTCCGCCCCGGGCTTGCCAGCGCTCAGAGCGTTGAGCGCGAGCGTCAGCACAACGGCCACGCCCAGGTTCAGGATCAGCGTATAGAACGCGGTGTAGCCCGGCAGGCTCCAGTCGCCGAGCTTGAGCGGGTAGCCGGGCTTGAGGTCCTGGGAGATCGCCATGGCGGTGCCGGCGTAAGTGCCCACCGCCCAGCCGACCAGCAGCGCCCAGTCGTTGAGCCAACGGGTATAGGCGCCGATCACCACTGCCGGCAGTGTCTGGATGATCCAGATGCCGCCGAGCAGCTGCAGGTAGATCGCAAACTTGAGCGGTACGAAAACGATGAATGCCAGCGCGCCGGCCTTGACGATCAGCGACACCCATTTGGCTAGCTGTGCCTCCTCCTTCGGCGTGGGAGTGCGGTTGATGAACTCGCAGTGGATGTTGCGGGTGTAGAGATTCGCGGCCGCGATCGACATGATGGCCGCGGGCACCAGCGCGCCGATGCCGATCGCCGCAAAGGCCACGCCTACGAACCAGTCCGGGAAGCTGTGCAGGAACAGCGCCGGCACCGCGAAGTTGTTGCCGAACTGCTTGAAGCCGGCGGCGAACTCCGGGAGCTTGGCGACGCCGGCGCCGAGCGCGAAGAAGCCGACCAGGGCGAGGAGTCCCAGCATCAGCGAGTAGCCCGGCAGCAGCGCCGCGTTGCGGCGGATGGCGCGGCCGCTGCTCGCGCTGAAGATGGCGGTAAGCGAGTGCGGGTAGAGCAGCAGCGCGAGCGCCGA
>JASHQW010000070.1 GCA_030038875.1 Gammaproteobacteria bacterium
ATCCCGGCGAGCTCGCTGAGTTGCGGGCGCGGCTCGCCCGCAACCGCGATCGCGGCCCGCTGTTCGACACCGAGCGCTTCTGCCGGCATCTCGAGTCGGCGTACCAGATGGCGCACGCGCGACACCAGCGCGGCGCTTCCCCCGGCAGCTTCCGGGTGCCGCTGCTCGCGCCGCGCGAGCGAGCCTCGGCATGACGGCGAGCCGATGACGCTCAAGTTCCGGTTCGTATGTGCGACGCGCGCATCAGCGCAGCAGTTCCCCGAACGAACCGCTCTCGGCCGCTCGTTGGCGCCGTTCCTGCAGGGCCCGGGCGTGGAGCTGAAGCTCTTTGCCGACAATCGGCGCGGACTCCCTTCGCTCTACAACGAGGCGATCCGCGAGGCCGCGTCAGACCCGGCGATACTGATCTTCATTCACGACGACATTCATCTGTGCGATTTCTTCTGGCCGGTGCACATGGCCATGGGCTTGCGCGCCTTGGACGTGCTCGGCCTGGCCGGCAACGTGCGCCGCGTGCCGCGACAGCCGTCGTGGGTGTTCATCGATGAGAGCTGGACGCGGGACGCACCCGAGAACCTGAGCGGCATTGTCGCTCACGGCAAGGGCTTTCCCCCCGAGATAGTCAACGCCTACGGCCCCACCATGCGACAGGTGAAGCTGCTCGACGGGCTGTTTCTGGCGGTGCGCAGCGAAACGCTGCTGGCGCAGCGGATCGAGTTCGACGAGCGCTTCGACTTTCACTTCTACGACATGGACTTCTGCCGGCAGGCCGAGGCGGCGCAACTGCGGCTCGGCACCTGGCCGATCTCGGTGATTCACGAGAGCGGCGGCAACTTCGACTCGCCCGGCTGGCGTGCGGGCTACGCGCGTTACCTGGAGAAATGGCGGTCGTGAGCGCGAGCCCTCGCGGCGTGGGTTATTGCTTCTTTTGACGCTTGAGGCACTCCACGTCCTCCGAGGAGCAGTTCTCCTCGCCGAGTCCGATCACGAACACATCGAGCCAGCTGACGGCAGCCTGCGCCTGCGGCGCCGCCGCGGCGTTCTTACGCGCCTCCTCGTCGGCCGAGGAGGTGGCGGTGTTGGTGGCGCTGCTCGCGAGACTGGCCGCACCCGAGAGCGCCACGCCGATGTCGCTCACCTGCGCCGGCACGCCGGTCGCCGTGCCGCCGAACTGGATGTTGTTGAGGCCGAGCACCTGCTGTGCGGCGATGTTGATGTTCCCCGCCGCGCCGATGCCCGCATCTCCCGCGTTGACCGTCCCCTCGGGCGCGATGAGATTCACGTTGCCGGCCGGCACTCCCGGCAGCGCCTGGATGGTGCGGATGCCGCTGCCGGCCACCGCGCCGTAGAAGGTCTCGGTGATGGTGCCGTTGGCGGCCACGGTAACCGTGGGCGGCGGCGCGGACACCGAAGTCTTGGCGCCCTTGCCCGCATCGATGTTGCCTTCATCCGACCAGATGAGGATGTTGCCGCCGCCCAGGGTAAAGACACGCGAGGCGTTCACGTTGACGTCGCCCTGCGTGTAGATGTCGACGTTCCCCGGGCCTTCCGCGACGATGCCCAGGTCCGAGGCGGGGCGCACCACCGCGTTCTGCAGCTCGGCCGGCACGGTGGCGAGTCCGACGTCGAGGAGCCCGCCGGGGGCCAGGATGGAAATGTTGCCGCCGCTCAAGGTGTAGATCTTGCTGAAGGACAACGAGACGTCACCGGAATACGGTGAGGGACCGGTGGCAGCGGCCGTGCGGCTGTTCGGGAACAGCGCATCGATCGCCGCGTAGCCGAGCGTGTAGCCGGCGCCGGGCACGGTGGTCTCCTCGAGTCCCGAGATCTGCAGCTGATCGAAGAACACCTGGTTGAGGAACGCGCTGCGCACGTCCTCAGCCAGGTTGTCGAACACGCTCTGAGCGTTCGCGAACGACAGGCCGCTCGCGCCGGTCACCTGCTCGACGTAGCTGACCAGCTGCGCCTGGTACACGGCGCTCGGGTCCACGATCTTGGCGAGGAAGCCGGAGTAATCGGGCGACTGTCCGATCCCGGCCATGATATTGAGGCTGGCGCCCTCCGCCGTGGGCAGGTTCGGATTCAGGAGATTGCCCGTCGTCTGCACTCCTGCGGAGAGTCCGAGATCGAAGTTGCGCCCGGCGACGATGTCCACCTGCCCGGGGCCGCCGACCGTAATCAGCTCGTAGGCATTGCCGACACTGACCGGGTCGGTGACGTCGCGACCTGCTGAGATCAGCGTGATGTCGTTCGGGTTGAGGTTCTGCCCCGCGAAACTCAGGTCCACGATATCGCGTCCGGCGATGATATCCGTCGCCTTGGGCACGCTCATCGACAGATTGTCGATGTCCTGCCCCGCAACCACGACCGCGGGGTCGGGGTCGTTCACGTGTGCTCCGCTCGCGAACGGCGAATTCTGCAGCTCCTGCAGCGAGCCGCTGCCGGGGTTCTGCACGCCGGCCAGGCTGGCCAGAAAAGCGTCCGACATGATCAACGGAGTGGCTCCGCCCTTGTAATCGATGTCCTGCCCTGCCAGGAGGCGCAGCTGTCCGGTGCTCGATGCATACAGAGTCGCATCCGTGAGCAACAGGTTTCCGGACACCGCCGTCGCCAGCACCGTGGCCGGGTAGACCTCCTCGCTCGTGCCGCCGTAGCCGTTGGCGGGCAGGCCAAGAAGCGTCGCGGCCTGGGTGCCCGCCAGGTTCACATCGCCCGTGGTGCTCTGCACGTCGAGCGCGGAGCTGGCGGTGTAGGTGAAGAAGCCGGTCGAGAGACCCAGCCCCTTCGCCGCCTGCGCGAGCGTGGTCGGGTCGATCACTGAATCGATCAGTACACCCAGCCGGGCTTCGACCGATACCTGTGCGTTGGCGAGCGCGATGAGATTGCCGGCGCCGCCGCTCCCGGGAGCTGAGTTGAAGGCGCCACCCGCTGTCAGCACGCTCGTGCCGTCGGCCTCGTAGAACTCGCCCGTGCCGATGTTGCCGCCGGCCGTGACTCGCAGACCTCCGCTCAGCTGATGCGTGGGCGTCCCCGCCGCGCTGGTGAAGTAGCTGTCGGTGGCCGCGACGGAGAGATCGTCGATGTCGCCGCCCGCGCGCACGCTCACGTCGCCACCGCCCAGGCTCGCCACGTTCCAGCCGTAGCTCTGATAGGCAGTCAGATCGACACCCCACTGCGTGGTGTCAGCGAGCGGCCCTCCCTCACTGATGAGCCAGCTGGTCGGGCTCGGGCCAGCGTCCCGGTCCTGGCTGTTGGTTGACTGAGGTATCAGCGCGCCGAGGATGCTGCCGCCGGCATTCACAAACACGCTGCCGCCCGAGGTCGGGAAGTTGAAGACGCTGGCGCTGTTGCGCAACGTCTGGTAGGCGACCCCGGGCACTCCACCGGTATAGACCTCGGCGCCGGGAGTGCCGGTGCCGGCCTGTCCGAAGACCACGTCTCCAGGCGCCACCAGATCGATCTCGCCGGTCCCGGTGCGTACCGCCACTCCGCTGCCGATGGTGAGGTCCGCTGGCGTGGCGGCGCTGAGCGGATTGCCGACGGACAACGTGGCGAGCGGGTCCGGGCTGTTGGTATCCGCCCCCGCAACGAGCCGCAGGTCCGCCGAATCGTACGCCGACCCGTCCGGGTTGGTCGTGAGCACGGTGACGGCAGTCCTCTGGCCGGGCACCGTTGCGGTGCTGAATCCGTCCGAGAGGCTGGCGTCGACGGTCAGCGCCCCGCTGGAGCGGATCGTCAGATCCACCGGCTGGTTGTTGGAGCGCCAGCTGCTGAAGTCCGGTGCGGCGACGATCGTGAGCGGCCCGTTCTCCACCACGTCCACGGCCGGTCGGATCAGGAGCGCCGGCAGCGCAGCTGCGCTCAGCTCGCCGTCGAGGGTCGCGGTGATCGGCGTGAGCGCCGCGTTCATGTCGTTGCTCACGTCCGACTGTATGCGCGACCAGTCGGCGGCCGTGACCATCCCCGGGGTCACCTCGTCGGCGGTCTCCGTGATGACCGGCTCGACGATGATCTGCGAGAGCTGCGTCAGGTTGGCCGCGCCCGAGCCGCCATTGAGCGTAGCGGCGATGGCATTGCCCCCCACGAGCGGAGCGCGCACGAGCAGTGTGCCATCGGCGGCCGTTCCGCTGGCGCTCACCGTGCTGCCGCCGTCCAGACTCACGCTGCCGGAGGGCCCCGCCCCCAGCTCGATGTTGCCGCCGATGCCCGCGCCGCCCGTCGTGTTGGCGAGCAGCTCGGCTGCCGGGCCGATCACGACGCCTGTGCCGCCGAAGAGTCCGATCTCGCCGCGCAGCCCCGCGCCGGGCGCACTCACCGTGCCCTCGATGTCGACGGTGCCGGTATCGGCCGTAAGAGTCACCGAGTTGGCCAGCAGCTCGTGACCGGCGGCGAGCGTCAGGTCCCCCGTGTGCGCGAGGATGCTCACCAGGTCGTTGAAACCTCCCTCGAGCAACTCATCCGCGAGCGGGGTCAGGCTCTGCGTGATGCTGCCGGCATCGAGCCAGAACTCGCCGCCCTGCGCGCCGCTCGCGGCGTGACCTGCAAGCAGCGCGCCGAGATTCGCGGTGCCCGCCGAGGTGAGCTCGATCGTTCCCGCAGACGCGCTGCCCTCTGCGGAGACATTGAGGCTCGACCCGGCAGCGAGATTGAGGTTGCCACCGGCCGTGAGCGCGATCGAGCCGCCCGCGGTACTGACGGTCTGATTCACGATCCCGGCTTCCTGGCCGGCCGTGTTGATGACGGCCCCGGCGGCGAGGTCGATGTCCTGTGCGGCCGCCATCGTCACGACGCCCGACGGCACCACGACAGCCCCGCTGTCGGAGATGACGCTCGCGCTGAAGTCGAGCTCGCCACCGAGGTAGCCGGGGGGCAGCGTGGCCTTGCCGGGAGCCGCGCCGATCGACAGCGTGCCGTTGGGCACCGAGATCTGCGCCGCAGCACCATTGGCTGCCGTGAGTACGGGGGCCACGATGGACAGGTTGCCTGCGGAGGTGATGCCATTCGGCGCGCCGCTCGCGCCCTGCGCCGCGAACAGCCCGGTGGCGTCGATGTCGGTCTGCGCGACATCGCCGATCGAGATCACCCCGGTGCCGACGTCGAACTGCCCCGCGCTGAAAGCGAGCGTGCCCGGCCCGGCCGGCGGCGGGAAGGCAGCGGCGGATGCGCCGCCCAGATTCTGGGTCGCGCCCTCCACGGTGAGAGTCTGCGCGGTGAACCTCGTCGTGCCCGCGCCCGCCAGGTCGTTCAGCGACTGCGCAGCGAGAGTAAGCGAGCTCAGGGCGGGACCGCCGAGCTGCACCGGGACGTAGAGGTTGATCGCACCGAGGCTGCTGAGCTCGACCGAGCCGGCGTGCTGCAGCGCCCCCTCGAGCGCCGAACTCACCTGCAGCGAATCCGCCGAGGACCCCGAGCCGACGAAGCCGATGCTGCTCGAGGCCAGCGACCAGCTCGCCCCGGGACCGTTCAGTCCTCCGGCGAGAGTCACCTCGCCCGGGGCGTCGACTGCAATCGCGCCGCGTGAGGCAACGCTCGCGCCTTCCTCGATGTCGATGCTGCCGAGGATCGGTGCAGCGCCCGAGCGCTGCACGATCGGCAGCACCGAGTCGGACACGGCCAGGAGCGCGGCGCCATTCGCCGGGACACCGGTGCTGCCCGCCGTGAGATAGAACGGGGTGGCCGTGGCGGCCTGCGCCGGGGCGGCGACTCCGGCGGCCGCCGAGGTCGAAAGCACCGACGCACCGGGCTGCAGGTCGATCGACTGATTGGCGACCAGGATGACCT
>JASHQW010000071.1 GCA_030038875.1 Gammaproteobacteria bacterium
GCGTGTACCACTTGGCGAGGCCGCGCGCGCTCACCATCACGCCGAGGGTGGCGATGAAGGGCGGAATACCCGTGCCTGCAATCAGCGTGCCGTTCACGAGGCCGGCGGCGGCGCCGACCGCGAGCCCCGCGGCGACCGGCACGATGACGGGCAGGTTGGCGAGCGAGGGGTAGACCGCGCGCACCGCGTCCGAGGATTGCGCCAGGCTCGCCGCGACCATCGCGGTGAGGGCCACGACCGAGCCCGAGGACAGATCGATGCCGCCGGTGATGATGACCTGGGTGACGCCGACTGCGATGACGCCGATCACCGAGACCTGCAGGATCATCACCACGAGCCGCTGCTCATTGGCGAGGAAGCTCTGATGGACGAAGATCCACCCGAGCAGCTCGAAGGCGAGCGCGAGAGCGAGCAGCACCAGCAGGATCCCGGCCTCGGGCGGCAGGCGGCGCACCCGCGGCGCGGCGATGGTTGGAGCGGTTCGGTCTTCTGCCACGGCCTGTTGCATAGGTGGTGCGTTACGCGCAGTCAGCGCGCGGCCAGATCCATGATCTTCAACTGGGTGGCGGCTTCGCGCGCGAGAATGCCGGTGACCCGGCCTTCGTGCATCACCATCACGCGGTGGCTCATGGCGAGGATCTCGGGCATCTCGGAGGAGATCATGAGCACCGCGGTGCCCTCGGCGACGAGCCGCGTGATGAGCTGATGGATCTCCGCCTTGGCGCCGACGTCCACCCCGCGCGTCGGCTCGTCGAGGATCAGGATCCTGGGCTCGAGCAGCAGCCAGCGGGCGAGCAGTACCTTCTGCTGGTTGCCGCCCGAGAGGTTCTCGATGGGCTCGCTCAGGCCCCGCGTCTTGATCCTGAGCGCGCTCGCCGTCTGCCCGCACGCCTGCCGCGCCGCGCCCGAGCGCACCAGCCCTAAGCGAACGAAGTCGCGGGAGAGCGCCGAGATCTCGAGGTTCTCGAGCACGCTCAGGCCCGCGAAGCAGCCGGTCTCCTTGCGATCCTCGGTGACGAAGCCGACGCCGCGGGAGATCGCCGCCGCCGGCGAGTCGAGCCGCACGACGCTGCCGCCGATGCGTATCTCACCCGCGGTGGGGGCCACGAGGCCGAAGAGCGTCTCGGCGAGCTTGCTGCGGCCGGAGCCGACCAGCCCGGCGACGCCGAGGATCTCGCCGGCGTGCAGCTCGAAGCTGACATCGTGAAACTCGCCTGCGACGGCCAGGCCGTATGCCGACAGCGCGACGGGTCCGGCCTGCGCCGCTGCGGTCCGGGGCGGCGCGGGCGGGAGGTCGCGCCCCACCATCATGCGAATGATGTCGTTGCGGGCGAGGTTGCGCGGGGTGTCGGTGCCGACGTGCCGCCCGTCACGCAGCACGGAGATCTCGTCCGCGAGCTCGAACAGCTCCTCGATCCGATGCGTGACGTAGAAGATGCCGACGCCGCGCGAGCGCAGGTCACGTATCACGGCGAACAGCCGCTCGGCCTCGCGCTCGGTGAGTGAGGAGGTCGGCTCGTCCATGATGAGGAGCCGCGAATCATAGGACAGGGCGCGGGCGATCTCGACCATCTGCCGCGCGGCGAGCGGCAGCGTGCGCAGCTCCGCCTGCGGATCGAGGTCCACGCCCAGCCGCCCGAGCAGGGCGCGCGTCCTGCGGTTGAGCTCGCGATGGCGGACGAGACCGAAGGCATTCAGCGGCTCGCGGCCGATCCAGATGTTCTCGGCGACGCTCATGGTCGGCAGGAGGTTCAGCTCCTGATGGATCATGGCGATCCCGTGCTCGAGCGCCTGCCGCGGGGAGTCGAGGCGCAGCGCGCGGCCCTCGAGCCGCAGCTCGCCGCTATCAGGCGTGCACACCCCCGCCACGATCTTCATCAGTGTCGACTTGCCGGCGCCGTTCTCGCCCATGAGCGCGTGCACCGTGCCGTGCTCGAGGCGCAAGGACACTTCCTCGAGCGCGGCGACTCCGGGGAAGGACTTGCAGACCCGGCTCACCTCGAGCAGGGGAGAGCTCACGCGGGTGCCGCCGTCGGGGCCCATCAATGACGCCCGAGGTAGCTCGCGAGGTTGTCCGGCGTCACCAGCTCGAACGGCACCCACACGAAGGGGGGTACCGGCTCGTGCCGTGCCAGCTTGAGTGCGGTCTCGATGGCGCCGCGCCCCAGCGCCGGCGCATTCTGAAACACCGTGACCCGAAGCTCGCCCGCCTTCATCTCCGCGAGCCCATCGGGGGTCGCGTCGATCCCCGCGACGATGGTGCTGCTCAGCAGGTGCGCCTGCTTGAGCGCCTGAATGGCGCCGATCGCCATCTCATCGTTGTTGGCGACCACCGCCGCCGGGCGCAGACCCCCGCTCAGCCAGTTGGTCACGAGGTCGGCCGCTTCGGTGCGTTTCCAGTTGGCGGCCTGGCGGTCGACGATTCGAATGCCGCGGCACGCGGGTCGGGCGATCACGTCCTCGATGTCCCTGGTGCGCCGGCGCGCCGCCTGGTTGCTGAGCTCCCCCATCAGCACGACGATGTCGCCCCGGCCCCCGAGCAGCCGGCAAACCTCGGCCATCTCCAGCGTCCCGGACTGGGTCTCGTCGGAGCCGACGAAGGCCACACCCGGGGGCAGCTGCTTGTCGGCCGGCATGCGGTTGACATACACAAGCGGGATGCCGGCGGCCGCCGCCAGATGCGTCATGCGCGGGGTCGCATCGGTGTCGACGGCTACCACGACAATGGCGTCGACGTGCTGGGCGATGAAGTTCTGGATCTGGTTGAGCTGGCGGCCGATGTCGTTCTCGGCGTCCTCGAACTGCGCCGCGACATTCAGCTGCGCGGCGCGCTCCTTCATGTTGGCACGCACCGCGGTGAGGAAGTTATCGTCGAACAGGGCCCAGGAGACGCCCACCGTGGCCGCCTGCGGGGCCGCGGACAGCGACATCAGGATAGCGGCAAGCAGCGCCAGCGAGATGGGTTTCATGCTCATAAAGGACCATTCTAAGCCGGCGCCGGCCGCGGGCTCTAACCGCGTGCTCTTAAGGTGTGGTAGCGTCCGCGGCGTGGATCGGCGCGAGTTCCTCGAATCGATCGCGGGCATTTCCGCACTGCTGCCGGGGCTGTCGCTCCTGCCGCTGCAGCAGCAGGCGTTCGCGGCGGCGGTGCACGCGCGCGCCGGGGCGGCGGCGGGCCTGCGCACGCTGAATGCGGCGCAGGACGCGGCGGTTACCTGCATCGCCGAGATCCTGCTGCCGCAGACCGATACCGTCGGCGCGACCCAGGTGGGCGTGAACCGCTTCATCGACCTGCTGCTCACCGAGTCGCTGCTGGAGCGCGATCGCGGGCGCTTCCTCGAGGGGCTCGCGGCGATCGACGCGCGCAGCCACTCCCTCTACGGCGCGCCGGTCGCATCCGCCGGAAAGGAGGATCAGCAAGCGCTGATCCGCTCGCTCGACGAGCAGCTGCCGGCCAGGCCCCCGACCAAAGCCGAGCAGGCGATGCTCGACCAGCAGCCGGTGACCGCGGAGCGGGGCTACGAGCTCCTCAAGCGGCTGGTGGTTTACGCCTACTTCACCTCCGAGCCGGTCGCCAAGGGTCTCATCAACGCGCCGATCATTCCCGGAAGGTACGACGGCTGTGTCAGCGTCTGAGCCAGCCTCCGGGAAATACGACGCGATCGTCGTAGGCTCCGGGATCTCCGGCGGCTGGGCGGCCAAGGAGCTCACCGAGAAGGGCCTGAACACGCTGCTGCTCGAGGCCGGACCGCCGGTCGTGCCGGAGAGGGATTTCGTCGAGCACGTACAGGCTTACTCGCTGCCGTATCGCGGTTACGGAAACATCCGCAAGCTCCGCAAGGATCAGCCCATTCAGTCGCAGACCGGCGATTGCGACGAATGGGTCTCGAAGTGGTTCGTGAACGACCGCGAGAATCCCTACCACAACGATGCCGACAAGCCGTTCCTGTGGATCCGCGGGCGCCACGTGGGCGGCCGCTCGCTCATGTGGGGCCGGCAGGTCTATCGCTGGAGCGACCTCGACTTCGAAGCGAACGCCCGCGAAGGCATCGGCGTCGACTGGCCGATCCGCTATGCGGACATCGCGCCCTGGTACAGCCACGTCGAGAAGTTCATCGGCGTGAGCGGCCAGGCGGAGGGCCTCGCGCAGCTCCCGGACGGTGAATTCCTGCCGCCGATGCAGCTCAACTGCGCGGAGCTGCACGTGCGCGAAGCGATAGCGAAGCGCTGGGGACGTGAGCGCGTGCTGACCATCGGCCGCGCGGCGATCCTCACCCAGCCGCACCTCGGGCGCGCCGCCTGCCATTATTGCGGGCCGTGCTGGCGCGGGTGCATCACGCACTCCTATTTCAACAGCATCGGCTCGACGCTGCCGGCGGCGGCGGCGACCGGCCGCCTGACGCTGCGCCCCAACAGCGTGGTCGCGGAAGTGCTCTACGACGGGCGCAGCAACCGCGCGAGCGGCGTGCGCGCCGTCGATGCCGATACGCTCGAGACGCTCGAATTCCGCGCGCGCGTGGTGTTCCTGTGCGCCTCGGCGCTCGAGAGCGCGCGGATCCTGCTCAACTCGAAGAGTGCGCGCTTTCCGACGGGGCTCGCCAACTCGAGCGGCGAGCTCGGGCGCAACATCATGGACCACCCCTTCGGCGCGGGCGCCGAGGCGACGATCCCGGGCATGGAGGACCACAAGACCTTCGGCCACCGGCCGAACGGGATCTACGTGGCGCGCTTCCGCAACGTGACCGACAAGCACCCGAAGTTCCTGCGCGGCTATGGCTTTCAGGGCGGCGGCAGCCGCGCGCACTGGGGGCGCGGCATGCGGGACCAGGGCTTCGGCGCGGCGTTCAAGAGCGCCCTGCTGCGCGACCTCGGGCCCTGGCACGTGTGGCTGGGGGGCTGGGGGGAGTGTCTGCCGCGGCCCGACAACTACTGCACGCTCCATCCGACGCTGAAAGACAAGTGGGGAGTCCCGGCGCTGCACATCCAGTGCACCTTCGGACCGAACGAGCGTGAGCTCCTGAAGGACATGCAGGAGACGGCGGCGGAGATTCTGGAAGCGGCGGGAGCCCGGGACATCCGCACCTTCAACGACGAGCTGGCGCCGGGGCTCTGCATCCACGAGATGGGGACCGCGCGCATGGGGCGGGATCCGAAGACCTCGGTGCTGAACGGCTGGAACCAGGCCCACGACGTGCCGAATGTGTTCGTGACCGACGGCGCCTGCATGGCGTCCTCCGGAAATCAGAACCCGTCGATCACCTACATGGCGCTCACCGCGCGCGCCTGCGACTACGCGGTGGAGCAGCTCAAGCGCGGAGAGATCTAGTGACCGGCGGACTCTCGCGGCGGCGCTTCCTCGGCGCTTCGGCGAGCTCGCTGGCCGCGCTCGCGCCGGCCGCTGCCGTGCTCGCCGATGCCCCGGCCGGGAACGCCTCAGGTGCCCCGCTCCCGGGAAGGCTCAAGCAGTCCGTGTGCCGCTGGACGCTGCCGGGAGCGCTGCCCGAGGTCTGCCAGCGGGTCCGCGGGCTCGGTTTGACGGCGATCGATCTCCTGCATACGGACGAATGGGAGGTGGCGCGCGCCGCGGGCCTCACCTGCTCCATGGGATACGCGAGCCGCCGCGATCACTTCATCGAGAACGGCTTCAACGATCCCGCGAACCACCCGATGCTCATCGAGGAGCTGAGCGCCGCCATTCCGCTCGCGGCGCGGGCGGGCGTGCCGAACGTCATCGCCATGTTCGGCAACCGGCGGGGCTTGAGCGATGCCGAGGGAGTCGCCCGCTGCGCCCTCGGGCTCTCCCGGGTGGCACCGGTCGCCGAGAAGCACGGCGTCACCGTGTGCGTCGAGCTCCTGAACAGCAAGGTGGACCACCCGGACTACCAGGGCGATCACAGCGCCTTCGGCGTGGCGGTGATGGAGAAGGTCGGGTCGCCGCGCGTCAAGCTCCTCTATGACATCTACCACATGCAGATCATGGAAGGAGACATCATCCGCACGATCGGCCAGCAGCGGCGCTGGATCGGCCATTTCCACACCGGCGGCGTGCCCGGCCGGCACGACATCGACGACACTCAGGAGCTCAACTATCACGCCGTGGCGGCCGCGATCGCCGACGGCGGATTCGAGGGCTATCTCGCGCACGAGTTCACGGCGAAGGGCGAGCCGTACGCGGGGCTCGCGGCGGCGTGCCGGATCTGTCAGGTGTGAAATACCTGCCGCTCATCTGGTCCGGCATCTGGCGCAAGCCGGGCCGCACCATCCTCATCTTTCTCCAGGTGGCGGTCGCCTTCGCGCTCTTCGGCGTGCTGCAGGGCCTGAAGACCGGAGTCGAGCACGCGGTGGCTGCGGCGCGCGCCGACCTTTTGATCGTGCACAGCCGCGCCGACTTCTTTTTCTCACCTCTGCCCCTCGGCCTCCTGGAGCAGATCCGCTCGCGGCCGGGTGTAAAGGTTGCCATCCCGGTGGAGCTCTACGGGGGCTACTATCAAAAGGAGGAGAACGGGATGGGGATCGTCGCGATCCGTCCCGACAAGGACTGGACGGATGCGTTCACTTACACGATCGCACCGGAGTACCTGGCCGCTTTCGCCAGGAGCCGCACCGCAGCGCTGATCAGCGAGTTCGACGCGCAGAAATATGGGTGGAAGATCGGCGACCACATCCCGCTCGTGACCAAGGTGCCGCAGAAGGACGGCACGAGTACCTGGGCCTTCGACGTCGTCGGGACATTCACTGACAGCGACGTGGCGGTCTCGCGCTACAAGATCCTGGTCAACTACGCCTACTACGACGAAGCGCGCGTGACGGGCACGGGCAACGTGAACCATTTCAACGTGGGGGTGACCGATCCCAAACTCGCGGTGCCGGTGGCTGACGCGATCGACCGGCGCTTTGCCAACTCCTCGCACGAGACCAAGACCGAGTCGCTGAGGGAGCTTGCGCAGACCCAGGTACAGCAGATTGGCGATCTCGACTTCCTGATCCGGGCGGTGGTGAGCGCGGTGCTCGCGGCACTGCTGTTTGCGACGGCCACGATGATGATGCAGTCCGTGAGGGAGCGCACGTCCGAGCTTGCGGTCCTCAAGACGATCGGCTTCACCGATCGCGCCGTGTTCCTGCTGATCCTCGCCGAGGCGGTGGTCGTGTGCGTAGTGGCCGCTGCCTGCGGGCTGGCACTGGCGACGCTCGTCTTCCCGTTCGCGGCGCGATTCGTATTCGGACTGGCGTTGCCGAAAGTCACCATCGCGATAGGTCTCGCGCTGGCTGCGGCCTTGGCGGTCGTGAGCGCGGCGATCCCGGCGGCGCGGGCGGCGCGGCTGCGCGTGGTGAACGCGCTGGCGGAGCGCTGAAGGGCGATGAACTTCATCCGGCAATTCCTGGCACTGCTGCGCATGAATCTCGAGGGCGAGGGCGCGCGGCTGGGCTCGGTCCTGACGATCGTCGTCGGCGTAACCTGCACGGTCGCCGTGCTGGTCTCGATGCTCGCCATGGGAACGGGCGCGCGCCAGCAGGCCCTGGGCGATGTGCACGATGACGAGATCGTCGTCCAGGCCAAGGGCTCGCAGATCATCCAGAGCAATGTCTCGCGAGACGAGATGGTGGTGGTGCGCGACCTGCCCGGCATCGCCCGGGACAAGGATGGTGAGCCGCAGGTCGACGGGATGGTGCTGGTCCCCTTCGAGGGGCGCCGGCGCGGGACCGGCCGGCGGGTGTTTTTTCCGCTCATCGGCACCAGCGATCCGAAGTTCGAGCTGCGTCCGCCGGCGCATCTCACCGAGGGCCGTGGCTTCCGGCCGGGCCTTCACGAGATCATCGCGACCAACGCCTGCGCGCGGCTGTTCGACGGTTTCGAGCTCGGGGCCAAGCGCGAGGTGCGCGGCGTCGACTGGACCGTCGTCGGGCACTACGACCAGGGCCAGAGCCTGCAGTGCGTCGTCCTCACCGACGCCGAGACACTCATGAGCCTCTTTGGCCGCAACGGCTACAACCGGATCAACGTGCGTCTCAGGGCACCTTCCGACTTCGAGACGTTCAACCGCGCCCTCGAGGCCAATCCGAGTGTCAAGCTCGAAGCCAAAACGTCGCGGGAGGCTACTGAGGACCAAATGAAGCAGTTCAACGGGCTGCTCAACTTCGTGAGCTACTTCATCGGCTCGATCATGGCGATCGGCGCGACCTTTGGCGCGGTGAATTCGCTCTATTCGATCGTGGACGCGCGCCGCCGCGAGCTCGCGACGCTGCGCGCGCTCGGTTTCAGGTCGGTACCCATCGTGGCCGCGACCCTGGTCGAATCGATTCTGCTGGCGGTCCCCGGCGCGCTGCTCGGCGCCGCGTTCGCGTGGCTGCTCTTCCACGGCATGGCGGTGAGCCCCTTTGGCTTCAGCTTCAAGCTCGACGTGACGCCGCATCTCGCCGAGATCGGCATCGCCTGGGCGCTGCTGATGGGCTTCATCGGCGGGCTGCTGCCCGCCCTGCGGGCGGCGCGCGTGCCGGTCACCACGGCACTGCGCGCCACCTGAAGGCGGCCTGATAGCTCGAGAGGGGCCGCGTTGAGGGGTCCGTTTTTGGCGAAGTTCGATAACCATCGAACTTGCCCGATTTGAGGCCCCGTAGAGCGGCTCAACTAGCCAAAGTTCGATGACCATCGAACTTGCCACCAGGGGTCATTGCACGCGGGCGTTCTATACGCCTCGGCGGTGCGCCCCGCGCCTGATGCGCCTCACTTACCGAGGGTCGTCGGGTACGACGGTGCGCTCTTGAGCTCCACGGGCTTTGAGTCCTTGAGCTGGGCGAGCGCCGTCGCGATCGCGGCATCGAGCTGCGGGTCCTCGCCACGGTTCACCGCCGCAGGGTCGAGCGTCACCTCGACGTCGGGCGCGACGCCCTCGTTCTCGACGTGCCACTGGCCCTCAGGCGTGAAGAAGCGGAAATAGGGCACCGTGAGCTGACCGCCGTCGATGAGATCCGGATTGATGCGGATACCGATCAGCCCGCCCCAGGTGCGCGTCCCGATGAGGGTGCCGAGCTTCTGGTGCTTGAAGGCCCAGGGCAGGAAGTCCCCGCCGGAGCCCGCGTCCTGATCGGCCAGCATGACCTTCGGCCCGTAGATGCCCCCGCCCGGGGTGCTGAAGACGAGCCCGTCCCGCTCCTTCCAGCCGGCGAGATACGGGCGGCTCAGGATCTCGATGATGTAGTTTGCCGCCTGGCCGCCGCCATTCTTGCGCTCGTCGACAATGAGCGCGGGCTTCTCGACCTGGGCGAAGAACATGCGATTGAAATACTGGAAGCCGTCGGCCGCCGTGTTGGGAAGGTAGACGTACGCGACCTTGCCGCCGGTCTTCTTCTCGACGTATTCGCGGTTGTGCTCGATCCAGCGCCACTGGCGTAACGGCGCCTCGTCCGCGATCGGCTCGACGACGATGTTATGCGCGCCTGCGCCCGCCGGATCGGCGCCGACGCTGAGAGTCACCTGCTTGTCGACGGTCTGCTCGAAGAGCGCGTAGAGATTCTCCCGTGCATCGAGCGGCCGCCCGTTGACGGCGAGAAGGTAGTCGCCCTCGCGGACCTCGACCCCGGGGACGGCGAGCGGTGCGCGCAGAAACGGATTCCAGCGGTCGCCGCGGTAGATGGTCTTGATCCGATAGTGGTCGTTCTCGAGCGCGAAGTCGGCGCCGAGGAGGCCGGTCTTGGTGGGCGCCTCGGCGGGCAGGTCGCCGCCCGCCAGGCGGTTATGGCCGACCTGCATCTCGCCAATCATCTCGATAAGGAGCTCGGTCAGGTCCTCGCGGCGCTGCACGAACCTGAGAAGCGGCTTGTAGCGCGCATAGACCGCGTTCCAGTCGAGGCCGTGCATGTTCGGGTCGTAGAAGAACTCCTTCTCCATCCACCAGGCCTCGTCGAAGATCTGCTGCCATTCGGCGACCGGGTCCACGTACATGCCGAGCTGGGTCAGGTCGATGGGCTTGGCGTCGAGCTTGTCGTTGGCGTCGCCGACCTCGAGCTTGCCCTTGGCATAGGCCAGCAGCACCTTCTTGCCGTCGGCGCTCATCGAGAAGTCGGCGACGCCCTGCTTGAGCGACTTAGCCTTGCGCTCGGTGAAGTCGAAGCGATAGAGCTCGGCATCGTTCTCGAGCTCTGTGCCGGGCGGCTCGGCGGTGACGCCGGGCTGGCGGCGCTCGAGGTAGAAGAGCGCACCGTCGCAGGCGACGGCGAGCTCCTCGTAGCGGCGCTCGGCGACCGGGAAGCCCGCGATGCGGCTCGGCAGGCCCTCGAAATCGATGCGCACCGCCTTCGGGGTCCTCTTGGTGTCGGCCGGCTTCTTGTCGGCGTCGGCGGAGGCCTTGGCGGAGGCCTTGCCGCCCTCATCGGGCTTGCCGCCGGGGCCGCCGGGCGGCTTGCAGCCGCCCTTGTCGTCCGCCTCGCCTTTTCCCGAGTCCTCATCGCCCGACTTAGGCGTCAGCGGTGAGCGACCGCCGGCGGCGAGCACGGCGACGTAGAGGCCGCGCCGGATCGAGCGCTCCTGCGTCGAGAGATCGAGCCCGACCTGGCTCGGGCCGGAGTTGATGGACGCGGTGAAATAGAGATAGTCGCCGCTTGAGGCGAACACCGGATCGTCCGCATCGCTCAGGCCATCGGTGAGGTCGACGTTCCGGCCGCCCTCGAAGTCGTGGAGGCGGAGGCGGCTGAAGTAATTCTCACCCTGGACCGTGTAGGCGAGGTAGCGGCTGTCGGGTGAGAAGGAGACCTGGAACTCGGGACGGTCGCGGAACTCGCTGCGCCGCGGACTCGTGTCGATGGGGCTCGAGCTCGCGCTCGCGAGCGCGAACGCAAACAGATTGAGGTGATTGTCGGCGTAGACGAGCGTCTCGCCGTCGGGCGACCAGGCGAGGAGGGTGAAGTACCCCTGCTTGCCGAGCGGATAGGTGTGGGGCTTCTCGAGCCCGGCCTGACCGCGTACCACGATCGCGTGCTGCATGCCGAGATCGGTGATGTAGGCGATGCGCGTCCCGTCGGCGCTCCACAGGGCATCTTTCTCGCGCACGCCGGATGTGTGGGTGAGATTGCGGATCGAGCCGTCCTTTACCGGTACCGTGAAGACATCGCCGCGCGCCGTCACCACGACGCGCTTACCCGTGGGCGAGAGAAACGCGGCGGTAATATTCTTGCTCGCGTCCTTCCACTGCGGGCGCCGCTGCGCCGCCTCGGTCGCCACGGTGATGGTGAGCGGCCGCGTGGCACCTGAGTCGAGGTCGAGCTGCTTCAGCCGCCCGCCCGATTCGTACACCGCGGTGCGGCCGAAGACACCGAAGCTGCGCACGTCCCAGACCGTCTCATGCGTCAGCTGGCGCAGTCCTTTGCCGCGGCTGTCGTAGGCAAAGAGATTAGCGGCGTTGTCACGGCGGTCGGAGATGAAGATCACCTCGTCGCCCGCCCAGGCGGGCGCGCGGTCGGTGGCGTTCTCGTGCGGGACCTGCTCCTGCGCTCCGGTCATGGGATTGAGGATCCAGATCGGCGTCGTCGTGCCGCCGCGATACTGACGCCATCCGGAAGTCAGTTCATACGCGGTACGGTACGGGCGGTAGGCGAGGCGCGTTCCATCCGGCGACCAGGCCGCCTCCCAGGCCACGGCCTCCATGACCTTGCGCTCGAAACCGCCCGTCAGCGGGATCTCGTAGAGCTGATTCGAGCGGCTGTTGGCGACGGCGCGCGGCGAGGCGAAGAGGATCCGCTGGCCGTCGGGGCTCCAGCCGTCCACCTCATCGCGCGACGGATGATAAGTGAGCCGGCGGGGCTGGCCGCCGGTGGCGGGAATCACATAGACGTCGGTGTTACCGGCGTAGGTAGCGGAGTAGGCGATCCACCGTCCGTCCGGCGAGAAATGCGGCCCGTAGGCGCTGGCGTGCGCGGTGAGCCGTTCCGGGTGCCCTCCGTCCCGGTCGGCGATCCAGATGTCGCCGCCGTAGACGAACGCGAGATGCTCGCGCGACAGCGTCGGCTGGCGCAGCAGCAACGTTCCCGAAGCCTCCTCAGCGGAGGCCGTGAGACAGGTGGCGAGAAGCAGCGCGGCGAGAGCGCCCGCGCGCGTGGGTCTTATACGCATTGTTTTTCCCTTAGTGTTCGAGCGACCCCGAATCGAGCTCGCGCGCCCGGCGCTGCCACGAGCGGGCAGGACGGCGGCCGAAGAGAGCCCGGCCGCCAAAGCTGAGCAGCAACCACAGGGCGTGAAACAACAGCCACACGAGCACCGCGAACACCAGCGCGAACACGAGCCCCTCGCCCGAGAGCGCGAAGGTCGGGACCCAGTCTGAGAGCGTGGCGTGCGCGAGCCCGACGTCGGTGTGCAGTGCGAGGTAGGCGGCCTGGCTCGCGAGGCTGCCGTGCAGTGCATCCACCGCGCCCTGCAGCTGATGCACGGTCGCGACCAGGGCGCGGATGACGCCGCCTTCGGAGTGGAAAGTCGGATCGGCGCTCGTGAGGTGATACTGAATCAGCTTCTCGAGGTCGCCGTGATAGTACTGATCGGCGAGCTTCTGCCACGGCGCGAGATCGAGCTTTGCCTGGTCGAGCCGGCCGCCGAGCCGCTGGCGATACTGCGCCATGAAGCCCGGGATGAGTCCCCCGGCTACGGCGGCGGACACCAGAACCGCCCGGTCGAGCAATTCTCTGACGATCGGCATCGCCGCGCATTGTTGCACGGTGGCGGTCAGCGCGTCGTTTCGCCTGCCGTATCAGCGTGTTACAGGGGGACGCGCGCAGGCCGGCCGTGCATTGATTTTGGGAGGAGGCCGCGAGCAAGATAACCCTTTTCTCGACGAAGGAGACACCGTGATCCCTCCGTCATTCGACTACCATGCCCCGCGTTCCCTCGGCGAAGCTGTCTCACTCCTTGCGAGCCTCGGAGAGGAAGCGAAGCTGCTCGCGGGCGGCCACAGCCTCCTGCCGATGATGAAGCTGCGCTTCGCGCAGCCCGCGCACCTCATCGACCTGGGGGCGATCCAGGACCTGCGCGGCATCCGCGAGGAGAGTGGGACGCTGGTGATCGGCGCGATGACCACCGAGGCCGAGCTGCTGGGCTCGGCGCTGGTGCGGAGCAAAGTGCCGCTGCTCGCCGAAGGCGCGAGCCAGATCGCCGACCCGCAGGTGCGCTATAAGGGCACGATCGGCGGAGACCTCTCGCACGGCGATCCGGGCAACGATCATCCGGCGCTGATGCTGGCGCTCGATGCTCAATTCGTGCTCACCGGTCCCAGGGGCCAGCGCACGGCCCCGGCCAACGGGTTCTTCCTCGGGCTGTATTCCACACAGCTGGCACCCGATGAGATCCTCACTCAGATCCGCATTCCCATCCCGGCGGCCGGCACCGGCTGGTCGTATCAGAAGCTCAAGCGCAAGACCGGCGACTTCGCGACCGCCGCCACCGCGGTGCTGCTCAGGATGAAGGGCACGGCGGTGGCGCAGGCCGCGATCGCTCTCACCAACGCGGCGCCGACCGCGCTGCGGGCCACCGCGGCCGAGCGCGCGCTCGCTGGCAAGGCGCTCGATGCCGCGAGCCTCGCCGAGGCTGCGCGGCTCGCGATGAGCATCTGTCAGCCGGCGGCTGACCTGCGGGGCGACGTCGCCTACAAGACCGCGATGTGCGGGGAAATGACCCGCCGGGCGCTGCAGGCGGCGCGCGCGCGCGCCGGCACTTAGATTCCAAGGAGCGAGTCGTGGCGAAGCTTCACAACGTAGCCTTCAAGCTGAACGGCAAGGCGGTCGCGGCCGAGGTCGAGCCGCGCGAGCTCCTCATCTATACGCTGCGCGAGCGCCTCGGCGCGACCGGAGCGCACATCGGCTGCGAGACCTCGCACTGCGGCGCCTGCACCGTCGATTGCAACGGCATGTCGGTGAAATCCTGCACGGTGCTGACCGTGCAATGCGCCGGCGCCGATGTGCTCACCGTCGAGGGCCTCGAGCGCGGCGGGGCGCTGCACGCGCTGCAGCAGGCTTTTCACGAGGAGCATGGGCTGCAGTGCGGCTACTGCACGCCGGGCATGCTGATGCGGGCGTATCGGCTGCTGCAGGAGAACCCAAGCCCCAGCGAAGCGGAGATACGCTACGGGATGGCGGGAAATCTCTGCCGCTGCACCGGCTACCAGAACATCGTCAAGGCGGTGCAGTCGGCTGCCCGCAAACTCGCGGCCAAGCCCGCGGCGGCCTGAAGGCGCAACGCGGTCGGAGAGCACATCATGGCTGACACGGCGGAACTCAAGGAACGCGAGCAGAAGCTTCAGGGTCTGGGCGCATCGCTCCTGCGCAAGGAGGACGCGCGCTTCATTCGCGGCCAGGGCACTTACATCGACGACCTGAAGCTCCCGGGGATGCTGTTCGGCGCCATCGTGCGCAGCCCCTACGCGCACGCCCGCATCACCTCGATCGACAAAACCAAGGCCCTGGCATCCCCCGGGGTGGTGGCGGTGCTGACCGCCGATGACTTGAAGCCCGTGAACCTCCACTGGATGCCGACCGCGGGCGGCGACGTGCAGGCGGTGCTGGCCGACAAGAAGGTCTGCTTCCAGTACCAGGAGGTCGCGATGGTGCTCGCGAGCGACCGCTTTGCGGCTTACGACGGCGCCGCACTCGTCGAGGTCAACTACGAGGAGCTGCCGGCGATCACCGATCCGAAGCAGGCGCTCGCGCCCGGCGCGCCGGTGATTCGCGAGGACATCGCCGACAAGAAAGACGTCGGCCACGGCCCGCGCACCCACCCGAACCACATATTCACCTGGGAGTCGGGCAACAAGGCCGCCGCCGATGCGGCTTTCAAGGGGGCCGCCATCACGGTGCGCGAGGAGATCTTAAATCCCCGCGTCCATCCCTGTCCGCTCGAGACCTGCGGCTGCGTCGCGAGCTTCAACAAGGCGACCGGTTATCTCACGGTCTACGTGACCTCGCAGATTCCGCACCTGTTCCGCACGGTGCTGGCGATGCTCTCAGGCGTTGCCGAGAGCAAGATCCGCGTGGTGGGCGGCGACATCGGCGGCGGCTTCGGCAACAAGGTGCCGATTTACCCGGGCTACGTGGTCGCGACCGTCGCCTCCATCGTGACGGGCGCTCCCATCAAGTGGATCGAGTCGCGCATCGACAACATCTCGACCACCGGCTTTGCCCGCGATTACCACGGCGTGGGCGAGCTCGCCGCCGACAAGGACGGGCGCATCAAAGGACTGCGCTTCACTGCGCTCGCCGATCACGGCGCCTTCAACTCGCATGTCTCGGCGTCCAAGCTCCCGGCGGGACTCTTCTCGATCTGCACCGGCTCGTATGCGATCCCGAACGCCTATTGCCGCGTCGACGCCGTCTATACCAACAAGGCTCCCGGCGGGGTGGCGTACCGCTGCTCGCTGCGGGTCACCGAGGCGGTGTATCTCATCGAGCGCATGATGGACGTGCTGGCGCAGAAGGTCGGCGTCGACAAGGCCGAGATCCGCCGCCGCAACTTCGTCAGGGCCGAGCAGTTCCCCTACACCACCTCCCTCGGCTGGACGCTCGACAGCGGTGCCTACCATGCGGCGCTCGAGAAGGTGCTGAAGGCGGTCGACTACGAGGGCCTCAAGCGCGAGCAGGCCGCCAAGCGGGCCGACCCCAACTGCCCGACGCTGATGGGCATCGGCATCTCGACCTTCACCGAGATCGTCGGCGCGGGGCCG
>JASHQW010000072.1 GCA_030038875.1 Gammaproteobacteria bacterium
TCTTGATCAAGCGACCCATACCCTGAATAGCCCGCATAGCCATACTTGCCGTCTCCGCTGCCCAAAGGTGCCTGATTCAGGATCAGACCCTGGAGCTTGTTCTTGTCGACGAGCGCAATCGCGTCCAGCACCGCGCGCTGGGGGGTCACGCCGGCACGCACCACCAGTACGACCTGCCCGGGAATCGGCAGCAGTACCCGGCCCTCGCTCGCCGCGAGTAGCGGAGCGGAGTCGATGACTATCAGGCGTCGCGGGTTGCGCGCGCCGAGGCGCGCGCAGATCTGCGACATGCGCGCGCTGGCCAGCAGCTCGGTCGCATCCTCGACCGGCCGCCCGGCCGGCAGCATCTCGAATCCGGGAACGTCGGTGCGCACGACGAGCGCCTCGACGTCTACGCGCTCGTCTGCGAGCGCTTCGGTGAGCCCGCGCTCTTCGCGCACTCCCAGCACGCCGCTCACCTGCGCCCTGGATACGTCCGCATCGATGAGGAGCACGGAGACGTCGCGCTCGCGCGCCATGCTGAGCGCGAGATTGATGCTGGTGAAGGTCTTGCCGTCACCGGCCAGGGCGCTGGAAATCAGAATGACACGCGCATCGCTGCCGCCGGCCAGCGCCCGGGCGATGAGCGGTCGCTTGATGCGGCGAAAGTGCTCGGCAAAGAGCCGCTCCAGCGTCTCATCCGGGAGATAGCCGGCGTTGCGCAGCGCCCGCAGATCGAGCGTAATGGCCTTTCGCAGCCATTCGGGCTCGGCATCCGGCGCGGCCACAACTGCGGCGGGTGTCGGTCCCCGACCCGGGGTGCGGCGGACTACCGCGCTCTGTTCGTCGGCGGCCGGGGCCGCGGAGCGCCGCAGCTTCTCGAGCGCGCTTTCGATGATGCTCACGAGCGCGCCTCGTGGGTTGAGGTCGGGATGCTCAGCCTGTAACCCGCCAGGCTGAGGCCCACGGCCAGGCCGAACGCCACGACCAGACATCCCACGGCCAGCGACAGATGCAGGACATCCCGGCGCAGCGCGTCGCGAGCGCGCTCCGGGAACGCCACAGTCACCACGCCCAGCACCGGCGCGCCGGCCAACTCAGCCAGGGATGCCGCCGAGGAGGCGACGGGCTGCAGGCGATGCAACCCGTACGCCAGCGCGGCGCCTGCGGCCAGCGCTGCCATGAGGACCGTGGCCAGCATCGACAACCGCTGTGGCCAGACCGGGCGGAAATCCGCCTTGGGCGGCTGCACGATGTCGAACCGGACCGAGCCAGCCGTATCGGCGCGCTCGCCGAGACGCGCCTTCTGCAGATCCGCGAGCAATGCGGTGTACTGCGCCTTGTTGACATCGTAATCGCGATTGAGCTGGGCGAACTCGGCCTCGACCTGCGGCGCGGTATCGAGATACCGGCGCAGCTCCGCAACCTTTGCCTCGTGCTGCTGCAGCTCGACGTTGAGGTCCGCGATGTCGACGTCCGTCTGGTTGAGCGCGAGCTGCACGCTCTGGTAGACGGGATTGCTGCTCGCCCGGCTGGCCGCGGCCGCGCTGGCATCGCCGCGCTTCAGACTCTCGATCTCGACCTCGCGCCGCCGCTTAAGCTCATCGAGCGTCTGGCGTGCCGCGATGACGTCGGGGTGTTTATCGGTGTACTTGAGCAGCAGCTCATCGAGGTGCTCCTGTGCCTCTGCAATGCGCGATAAGGTGTCCGTGCCCGCGGCCCCACTCGCTCCGCCCTGGGCCCCGGCCTGCGGGGCTGCCGCGGCGATCGCGACGTCCCCGTGCAACTGCCGCGTGAGCGCTGCGCGACGAGACTCTGCCTCCGCCAGCTTGGTCTTGACGTCGGAAACGGCTTCTGACTCCTTCTGCAGCTGTGCAAAGTAGCCGCCCTGCTCGGTCGGCATCAGTCCCATGTGACGCGATTTGAAGGCTGCCAGCCGATCCTCGGCGGTCCGCAGGCGCTTCTCGTAGTCGGCGATCTGAGTCTCGAGGAACTGCTGGACATTCTCCGACCCGGCTCGCTTGCCGCCGAGCGTCTCGTTGACCAGCATGTCGAGCAGAATCTGCGCAATCCGCAGGCTGCGGGCGCGATTGCCGTCCTGATACACGATGGTGTAGAGGCTGCCCGCCGTGCCGCGGTCCTCTTCCTGACCGCTGGCGCTGCGCACATTGATGGCTATCCGCTTGCCGAGGTCCGCGAGCAGCAGCTCCTGCTGACGCGGATCGGTCCCATCCGGGAACAAGCCGCCCTCGCGCGCGACCCGCAGCAGCTGCGGCCCTGCAAGGAGCGACTGACGGACGAAATTCAGCTGCGCATCCACGTCCTGCTCAACGATCAGTCCCTGCAGTGCCGGCTGTAATGCGGTGCGCTTGTCCACGAACACACTGGTCGTCGCTTCGTATCGGTCCGGCAGGGCAAAGACGACCAACCAGCCGAGCAGCGCGATCACGGCTGCGGCCGACAGCGCGGCCCAGCGAAAGCGCCACGCGCCTCGCAGGTCGTCCCAAATCTGCTCGAACTGGGGGCTCATACGTGTCTCAGAAACGGCTCTCGGGGACCACCAGCACGTCACCCGGGTGCAGCGGAACGTTCTGACTCATGTCGCCCTTGTTGAGCAGTGCATCGAGCTTCAGCCGGATCTCCGTCTCCTTGCCGTCTACGGTGCGCACCAGGTGCGATCGATCGCCCGCTGCGAAGGTGCCGAGGCCGCCCACGGCCAGTAGTGCATCCAGCACCGTCATTCCCTCCCGATAGGGAATCGCGGCCGGCTTCTGCACCTGTCCGATAACTTTTACCTGATTGAATGCGCTCGCCGGCTGGGTAACGATGATGTTGACCTCGGGCGAACGCACGTACTCGGAGAGTACCTTCTCCACATCGCGCGCCAGCTGTGTCGGCGTCTTACCGACTGCCGCCATGTCCTCGACGAGCGGAGTCGAGATCTTGCCGTCGGGCCGAACCGGCACGGTGACGCTCAGGTCTGGATTGCGCCACACGAACACCTGCAGCGTATCACCCGGTCCGATGATGTATTCGCCGCCGCCGCGAGCCTGAGGCTGCTGGGGGCCCGGCCCAGGCGTCTGCGCGAGCGCGACTCCCGCCGCGAACAGCAAGACCGTCAGCATCCGCAAGCCGCCGCGCGCGAGTCTGCGGCAGGTCATGTGATCTTCGTGTCCATTCGATCTCCAACGTGAGGAGCGCGAAGCGGCCGACCGTGCCTTGCCCAGGGCCATCGGGCTGCGGAGACCGCGCGGCTTGATGCGGGTTGCTCGGAGATGCTGGCTCACTCGGCCAAACCAGTGTCGGCATTCGAAGTATAATACAAAAATTCTGTAGCCTTTCTTTACAACGGACGCCGCCAGCGCGGCGCCAGCGGCGGCTGTGTGGATTAACCTTATGACCCATGCCACGCTGCACAGGAGCAGGCGCGCGCTTCCCCAGAGCGATGGCCGAAGCTCGGATCCTGCGAGAGCCTGCCGTTGCCGCACGAGCAGGCCGAGGCTGATGACAGCGATCAACGGACCCCCACCAACAAATGGACCGAGCTGAGGGAGGTTCCACAGCGCCATCGTGCTGGGACAGTACGCGGCAGCCGCGGTCGCCAGGAGTCCAAAGAGAAGGACGGCGGGCACCTGAGTCGTCTCCGAGAGTGCGGCGGAAGCGCCCGGTTTTTCTCTGTGTGGTGGGCTCAGCGACAGTATATTTTCGGAACGCGAGCGGCCGGATGGCTTCGCGGCAAAATGTGAGCGAGTTCACGCCGGGTACTTTGACAGTACCCGCGAGTCTCTAGGTGTGTCCCCCGGCCCCAGGTGGAGGCGGTGGCGGACCGAGCGCCGTGCCCGAGCCCGTCACGCTGGCCCTGCTCGCAGCAGGCGCGGGCGCGGTGGGTATCGCCCTGCGCCGCCGACGCAAGTAATAGGCTTCGCGTCTTAACTGATGGTCGTGCTCACCACGTTGGAGGCCGCGCTCTGCGTGCCGTCCGAGGCCACGGCGAACACTTCGAAGTACCACGTGCCCGCCGCCAGGCCCTGCACCGTGTAGCTCGTCGCGGAAGCGCTGGATATGGCGACGGTCTGCGCCATGTCGCTGGCGCTCGTCCCGTAGTTGATGATGAAGCCCGAGAGGTCTGTGAGCGCCGTCCCGTTGGTGTTGGTAGTGGGCGCGGTCCAGTCCAGCGCGACGCTGCCGGTCGTGGGGGGCGGGGGCGGCGGGGCAGAAGCAACGGTAATGCTGAAAGGCGACAGTGAAGCCGATTGCTGACCGTCGCTTACGCTGATCACAATGTTCGCGAAGCTGCCCGAAGTTGAGGTCGAGGGCGTGCCAGTCAGCGCGCCGGTGGCGATGCTGAAGGTTGCCCACGAGGGCATGTTCTGGATGCTGAAGCTCAGCGTCGTACCGGAGGGACCACTGGCGGTCGGCGTGAACGAATAGGCCTGGCCGGCCGTAACCTGCGTCGATGGTGTTCCGCTAATCGTCGGAGGCGGGACCGAGCCCGATTGAACGACCGAGCCGGAACTCGAGCTCGAGCCGGCATCGCCACCGCCGCCGCAACCCGCGAGTGCGGCGAGCGCGAGCACACAGACGGTGTAGGCACCGAGGGTACGTTTGCGGGTGAGAGCCTGTCTGTTCATCCGACCTCGCGTCAGTTCAAGTCCAGGAATCGAGACTCCGGGCCCAAATCTGATCGGTCAAATAAACAGCGGAATGACGGAAGAGCATATGAGCCGAGTGGCTCCTCTTGCCGGCAACCCCGCTATCTCAAGCGACCCACCCGAGACCGGAGGCTTTGCGTCCCCGC
>JASHQW010000073.1 GCA_030038875.1 Gammaproteobacteria bacterium
CTGATCCTCGAGCACCGGATGCACGCTGACATCGAGCGCCAGCGATGGCACCCGCAGCCGCCAGCCCGAGGGGTAATGCACGCCGTCGGCGCTGGTCCAATGGCCGGTGACGCCGATGTCGACCGCCGCGCTCGTCAGCTGCTGCACCTCGCCCGAGCTTGCCATCCAGGTTCCGGCGCTGTGCGGATCGCGGCCGCCGTCGCGATCGCGCAGCGCGTAGAACATCAGGGCCGTGCCGTCGTCGAGCTGCAGCGCGAACCAATCCCAACCCGTCTGATCCGGCCCGAGGCCGCCGCTCCCCCACTCGCGATCGAGCCACGCGAGTCCCTGCACCGCGACCGGCCTCCCCTGCGCGCGCAGCATGCCGCGCACCGCGACGCGCGGAATCGAGTAGTAGTAGCTGGCGGAGCCTGGCGCATCCGACTTGAGCGACAGTCCGGCCGTACCATTCAGCACCGGCGGCGAGAGCGGATGCAGCTCGAGCTCGAGGCTGTAGCCCTCCTGTGCGGCTTCGAGCCTCCAATCCCCTGGCGCGGCACCCGCCGCGCCGAGCGTCCAGTCCTCGATCCACACGCGCAGCGGCGCGGCCTGCGCGCCCGCGAGCCCGAGCGCACCGCGAGCGAGTTTTTGCGCGTAGCGAAAGCGCTGCGCGGCCACGTCCGTGATCGCAAAGTGCGCCATGTAGATCTCGCGCGTGCGCCACGCCGAGGTCGCGGGCGGCGCTGCGCCCTCCTCCGTCCCGCCGCCGCTGCCTGCCGTCGGCGCCGGGGGCGGCGCGAGAGCGAGGCGGAAGAAGGTGAGCTCGAACCCGAAGCGCTCGCCGCCCGCACCATCGAGGTTGCCCGTCAGATACCACCACTCCTGCCGAAACTCCTCGTGCGGTCCGTGGTCGCGTGGAAACACGAAGGTCCGCGGCGCGAGCGCCTGCGCAAAACCGGGCGCAGACCCGGCGGGCAGCACCCCCGGGTCGGGCGGCGGCGCCGCGTCCGCCGCGAGAGCGGCCATGGCGCCGAGGATGCCGGCCAAGGTGACGACGCGAGTCATCGTGCGGCGAGCCCGGGGTCGGCGTACATGCCGCCCGCCATCACTCCTCCCGCAGCCCGCTGGCGAGCGCGGCGCGCGCGCTGCGCCACGCCGGATACACGCCCGCAGCCAGCGCCGCCGCCAGCGCGAGCCACAGCGCGTTGGTGAGCTGCGCGGGCGTCAGGTGCAGATCGATCTGCCAGCCGAAGGCGCGGCGGTTGATCACCTCGGTCAGGGTGAGGGCGGTGAGGAGCCCTGCGGGGATCGCGGCGAGGAGTGCCACGAGGCCCATGAACCCCGTCTGCGCGAGAACCAGCGCCGCGGCCCCCGCGGGCGTCAGTCCCAGGGTGCGCAGCAGCGCAAGCTCGCGCGCCCGCTCGAGCTCCCAGGCGAGCAGCGCACTCAGCAGTCCCACGGCGGCCACGCCGGCGGCCAGCCAGTAGAGCACCCGCGTGATGACGAAGGTGCGCTCGAAGATGCGCATCGAAAGCTCGCGGATGGCGGCGTTCGAGCGCACGAGCAGCGCCTGGCGTGTGCCGACCGCGGCGCGCAGCGCGCCGATCACACTCGCGCCGCTGACGCCGGGAGCGAGATAGAGGCCGAGCCCTGCAATGCCGTCGTCGCCCCACCAGCGCCGGTACTCGCCCAGGTCGATGAGGACTTCGCCGCGGTCGTTGCCATACTCGCGATACACGCCCGCCACCGCGAAGGCGCGCGGGCCGGCGGCCGTGATGAGGGTGAGCGAGCCCCCGGGTGCGAGCGACAACCGCCAGGCGAGCGGCTCGGAGATGAGGACCGCCCCTCGGGCAAACTCCCGCCAGCCGCGCGCCGGGTCGCCGGCCGTAAAGTGAAAGCCGGCGTAGCTCGGCGGAGCGAGACTCACGGCGTTCAGGTCCACCGGTCCGGCGCGAGAGGCCACGGTGACGCGGCGGCCCTCACTGTGGGCGCGGATACCCGGCACCGAGAGGATCGCCTGGATGACCTGCGGCTCGAGCCGCCGCTCGAGGCCTTCGGTCACGCCGGGTGCGGTCACGTAAACATCCGCCCGCATCGTCTGCACCAGCCACTCGCGCAGCGACTCGCGAAAGCTCTCGACCATGACGCCGACGCCGATCATGGCGGCGAGCGCCATGCCGAGCGCCGCGATCGCAACCCCGGTGCGGCTCAAGGAAGCGCCCACGTCGGCACAGGCGAGGCGCGCGACCGGGCTCACACCCGAGGCGAGGCGCGCAGCGCCGCGCGCGAGCGCGCCGAGCACCGCAGGGGTCACGGCCGCCACGGCGAGCAGCAACAGAAAAAGCGCCACGAAACCCGCGAGGAGGCTGCGGCTCGAGAGCGCCACGGTGAGTCCGGCGGCTGCTGCCAGGAGGAGACTGAGGAGCGCCAGGCGCCGGGCGACCCCTGCCGCTCGCCCCTCGAGCACGGAGCGCGCGAGCCCGAGGTGTGGAGCGCTCCCGGCCACCTCGAGCGCCGGAAGCAGCGCCGCCAGGAGCGCGGTCGCAAGTCCTGCACCCAGGGCCTCGAGCAACGCGGCCGGCGGCACGCTCACCTCGTTCACGGCCACCACAAAGTAGAGGTCATTGATGGTCTGCGACACGAGGCCGACGAGCCCCCTGCCGATGAGAGCACCGAGCACCACGCCGCAAACGGCGCCGGCAAGGCCGAGCACGGCCGCCTCGCCCAGCACCATGGTCAGCACCTCGCGCCGCGTTACCCCGAGCGCCCGCAGCACGCCGATGGTCGTGCGCCGCTGCAGCACCGCAAAGCTCACCGCGCCGTAGATGAGGAGCGTGCCGACCAGAAGCGCCAGCAGGCTCATCGCCTTGAGATTGGTCGTGAACGCCTCCGTCATCGCGAGGGTCTCGCGCGCCCCGGCGCGTGTTCCGCGCAGCATGAGGTCGGGGGGCAGCAGTGCAGCGAGCTCACGGGCAAGCGCCGCGTCCGCGCGAGCAGCCGGCAGCCGTACGTCGATGCGCGACAGCCGTCCGATCATCCCCAGCCATTCCTGCGCCTGGGCGATGTCGGTAAGGATCACGGCATCGAGACCGGGACCGGCGCCGGTGAGAAGCGCAATGAGCGTGGCGCGGTGCGGCACGCCGCCGACGGCGAGCTCGAAGCTCTCCCCTTCCTTCACGCCGAGCTCACGCGCCGCGGCGGCACTCATGACGACCGCGCCGGACCGCGTGAACCAGCCGCGCGCCTCCTCGAGGCTCCGCACGCCGAACGCGGACGGCCGGGCGGCCCCGTCATCGAGCTCGGCGCTCGCGAAGGGATCGACGCCGATGAGCTCCATGATGTGTCCGCCGGCGGTCACGTAGCCGGCGACGACCGGCGCGAAGTGCGCGCGCGGCTCCGCGGGATCGCGCAGCGCCAGCCGCACGTACAGCTGCTCGTCGATACCGGCGGGTCCTCCCACGATCTGATGGGTGGCGGCTCCATTTACCGCGGCGACCGAGAGCTCGAAGGCGCGCCGCGCGCTCGCGGTGGCAATGTCGACCGCCACAATGGTCCCGACCCCGAGCGCGAGGCCGACGAGTGCCAGCGCCAGTTGCGCCGGGTGGCGCAGCAGGTGCCGCAGGCTCGCCGCGCGCAGCGCCGTCACCGGAGCGCTCCGCCGAGCGGCGCCTGCCGTTCGTGCAGCCGCCCCTCGCGCAGCTCGAGCACACGGTCGGCGGTGCCGGCGAGAGCCTCATCGTGCGTAACCATGAGGAGCGTCGCACCCCGCGCGCGCGTCGCCGACAGGAGCACCGGCAGCACCTCGCTCGCGGTTTCATCGTCGAGGTTGCCGGTCGGCTCGTCGGCCAGCAGCAGCTGCGGCTCGTGCACCAGCGCCCGGGCGATGGCCACGCGCTGCTGCTCGCCGCCGGAGAGCTGATCGACCGCACTGTATGCGCGCGCGGCGAGGCCCACGCCCTCGAGCGCAGCCAGGCTGCGTGTGCGCGCTGCGGCGCCGTGCACGCCGTTCAACTCGAGCACCAGGCGCACGTTCTCGGCGACGTCGAGCGTCGGGATGAGGTTGAAGAACTGGTAGACGAAGCCGACGTGTGCGCGGCGGAACAGGGTGCGGCCGGGCTCGCCGAGGGAAGTCACCTCGACGCCGTCGATCTCGACCGTGCCGCTGTCGGCGCGGTCGATGCCGCTGATGAGATTGAGGAGCGTCGACTTGCCGGAGCCGCTGCGCCCCATGATGGCCACGCGCTCGCCCGCGCGCACCTCCGCCTCGAGCTGATCGAGCACGCGGTGCACGCGCGCGCCCTCGCGAAAGCTGCGGGAGAGTTGCCGGATTCTCAGCACGGGTGCCATTGTAGAATCTGCCGCATGCTCACCGTCCATCACCTGAACAACTCCCGCTCGCAGCGCGTGCTGTGGCTGCTCGAGGAGCTCGGCTGCGAGTACCAGGTCGTCAGGTACACGCGCGACCCGGGCACGCTGCTCGCGCCGCCGGAGCTCAAGCGCATCCACCCGCTCGGGAAGTCTCCCGTGATCACCGACGGGCCGCATACGCTGGCCGAGTCGGGGGCGATCATCGAGTACCTGATCGATCGCTACGGGAGCGGGCGGCTGCGGCCCCCGGCCGGGAGCGCCGAGCGGCTGCGCTACACCTACTGGCTCCACTACGCGGAAGGCTCGGCGATGCCGCTGCTGCTCCTGAAGCTCGTGTTCCTGCGCCTGCCCCGCCCCGTGCCGGCGCTCATCCGCCCCATCGTGCGGGCGGTCGCCCGGCGCGCGCAGCAGAGCCTCATCGACCCGCAGCTCAAGACCCACATCGATTACTGGGAGGACGAGCTCGGCAAGTCCACCTGGTTCGCCGGCGAGGAGCTCACGGGCGCCGACGTGCAGATGAGCTTTCCCCTCGAAGCCGCCGCGGCGCGCGCCGGGATCGCCCTCGGCCCGAGGGCCAGCGGGTTCCTCGAGCGCATCCACGCGCGGCCCGCCTACCGGCGGGCGCTCGCGGCGGGCGGCGAGTTCAAGCTGGCGCGATAACGGCCTCTCTGGCACGCCCGCGCCGGATCGGCGACACTCTCGCCCCGCCGCGGTCCTCAAGCCGTGCGGTGCACGGCCCGCAGCCTTCAAGAAGGGAACCCCATGACATTGCCAGCGCGACGCCGCGGCCCGATCACTGTCACCCTCGCCATGGCGGCCGCCACCTTATTGACCGGGTCACCGCCGGCACCGGCGCAGCAGCCCTCCTCCGGCGCGGCTGCCCCGGCCGCGCCCGCCGCCCCGGCGGCCAAGAAGGCTCCCGCGAAGAGCGGCGCGGCGCAGGGCGAGCCGAGCGAGAAGAGCGCCGAGAGCTACAGCCTCGGTCTCCTGTGGGGCGAGCAGCTGCGCAACACCGGCGTCGCGCCCGATGCGATCAGCACGGCGCGCATCGCTCAGGGCCTGCACGACGGGATCACCGGCAAGGTCGCGGTGTCCGACAAGGACCGCGAGAACATCCGCGCCCTCGCCACCTCCGGGGCCGAAGCCAATCATCGGGCCGCGGCCAAGTTCCTCGGGGAGAACGGCAAGAAACCGGGCGTGGTGACGACAAAGAGCGGACTCCAGTACCAGGAGCTAAAGGCGGGCAGCGGCGATTCCCCCAAGGCGAGCGACTCGGTGGTCGTGAACTATCGCGGCACGCTGCTCGATGGCACCGAGTTCGACAGCTCCTACAAGCGCGGCCAGCCCGCGACCTTCGAGGTCGACCGCGTCATCCCGGGCTGGACGGAGGCGCTGCAGCTCATGAAGCCGGGCGCCAAGTGGAAGCTGTTCATTCCGCCGCAGCTGGCCTACGACCTGCGCTCGCGCCCCCCGATTCCGCCGGGCTCCATGCTGCTCTTTGAGGTAGAGCTCATCAGTGTGAAACCGGCGGCGGCGGCGAGTCCGCCGGCCTCGGCGAACCCCGCGCCGGCGAGGCCCGCAGCGCCAAGCGTGCCGGCCTCGGCTCTGCCTAGAGCGACCGGCAGTCCGCCGGTCAACCCGGCCGACAGCCCGAACTCTCCCCCGCCTGCGACGGTTCAGCCCGCCCCGAAGTGACGGCGACGGCGCTTCTCGAAATTCAGGGACCGGGGGCGTTGGCGCCGGGCGCGAAGCGCATCGGCTTCGTGACTCCGAGGCGCTTGAGCTCCTGGAGCAGGCTCGCGCCGAGCTCCTCGTAGGCCGCGCGCTCGAACGCGGGCGCCGCCTTCCAGTCGTACGCCCAGGGATGGGCCGCCCGCAGCGGCTCGGGCTCGTCGAGATAGCGCGGGATGACGTGCGCATGCAGCGCCGGCTCCTCGTTGCCGAACATCGCGTAGTTGATGCGCAAGGCGGCAGTCACCTTGAGAAGCGCGTCTCCGAGGCGCGTCATGTCGGTGAGGAAGGCGGCGCGCTCGCGCACGTCGAGCGCGTTGAGATTCGGAACCACCGGATCCGGCAGCAGCAGCGCGTAGCCGCGCACGAACTGCCGTTCGCCGAACACCGCCCACCCCGAGTAGAGCCGCGCGATGACCCGCGGATTGCGCTCGGCGCGCGCCTCGCTCACCTGCCGGTGGATCCTGGTGAGCGGCTCGGCTGTGGCGTCGGTCTTCATGAGGCCACGTACCAGGGCCGGTCGGCGAGGTTCTTGAGGTGTGCGTACCAGGCGAAGGTCATGAAGACATTCGAGGCCATGAGCAGCAGCGTCGCCGAGGCGATGGAGGACATGTCATGCGTCTTTCAGCAGGCCACGTCGAGGCCGCGCAGCGCGCGCACGGTGCTCTCGTAGCCGCCATGGACGATGCCATGCCAGCCGCGGCCGCGGGCGGCGGCGATGTTGTCGGCACGGTCGTCGATGAACACGGTCGCCGCCGGCTCGATCGCAAAGCGCCGCTCGGCCTCGGCGTAGATGCCCGCGTGCGGCTTCATGACGCCCGCCAGGTACGAGGGCAGCGCGCCGTGCCCGATGCGGTGGAAGCGGTACTCGCGCGAGAGGTGCGCCCAGTGCAGATCGCCGATGTTCGACAGCAGGTAGACACGATGGGCGTCGCTCAGGCGGTGGGCGAGCTCGACCATCTCCGGCTCGAGCTCGAACATGTCGATCCAGTACGCGTACAGCTCCTCGACCGACACCGGATCCCGGGTCAGCGCCGCCAGCCGCTCGAGGAGCCCCAGGCCGTGCAGCCGGCCGGACTCGTGCTCCTCGAGCGCGGCGCGCGCCAGCACCGAGTGCAGGTCGTCGCTCTCGACCCCGCGCGACCTCAGGAGCTCGAGCAGCGGCCGGTACTTGAGCCGCACGAACACCCAGCCGATATCGAAGACCACGTTGCGGATCGCAGGCCTCTTCATGAACGACCCATGCAGGTCGGGTTCGAGTCGTTCATAAGGTCCCCGCTCACAGTGCCAGAGGGTCGACGGCGCCGCCGTCGCCGGGGCGGGTGTTGACCGCCACCACCGTGGCGCGCGGAAAGAAGTTGAACTCCGTGGCGCTGGCGCGCGTGTAGGCGCCCATCGCGCGCCCGATGATCAGGTCCCCGGCCTTGAGCGGCGGCAGCATGAGGTTCTCGGCGATCACGTCGATGCTGTCGCAGGTCGGGCCGGCGAGCACCGACGGCAGCCGCTCGGCGCCGTCGCGCAGCGGCTCGACCGGATAGCGCGCGTGATCGTACAGCTGGCCGCTATAGGAGCCGTAGAGCCCGTCGTCGAGGTAATACCACCAGTGGCCCTCGCGCTGCGCGCGCCCCATCACCGAGGCGACGCCGATCGCGGCAGGTCCGACGATGTAGCGCCCCGGCTCGGCGATCACCCGCACCCGTTTCGGCAGCCGCGCGAGCGCCGCGCGCAGCGGCGCGCAGAAGCGCCCGATGTCCTGCACCGGCTGCGTATAGTCGATGGGAAAGCCCCCGCCGATGTCGAGGGTATCGAAGACGCCAAGCTTCTCGCGGCGCGCCGCCGCCATGAGGGCGGCGCACGCCTCGAGCGCCTCGACGTGCTTGGTGGCATCCGGGGTCTGCGAGCCGGCGTGGAACGAGAGGCCGCGCACGCCCACGCCAAGACCGGCCGCGACGCGCGCGAGCTCGAGAACGCCTTCCGGGTCGCAGCCGAACTTGCGCGACAGGTCGCACACCGCGCCCGGCGAGCGGAACGAGACGCGCAGCAGCAGTTGCGCCGCGTCGCGGTGGCGGGCGAACTTGCGCACTTCGTCCGGGTTGTCGGCGACGAAGGTGCGCACGCCAAACTCGAGCGCATTGGCGATGTCCGCCGGACGCTTGATGGGATGAGTGTGGATGCAGCGCTCGGGGGAGATTCCGAGGCGCTCGACCAGCTGCACCTCGCCGCTGGTCGCGAGGTCGAGGTAGCCACCCTCTTCGACCACCGTGCGCACCACCGCCGGGTGCGGCAGGGGCTTCAGCGCATAGTGCAGGTCGACGTGCGGCAGTGCCTTGCGGAGCTTCCTGAGCTGCACCCGCACGCGCTCGCAGTCGAGGATCAGGAGTGGCGAGCCGAACTCCCGCACGAGACGGCGCACTTCAGCGGGCTGGAACGGATCGATGAATCGCGGGCGCGCCACCGGGAAGCTTACGGCACTCGGGTTAGTCGCACCGAGCGCCGTCAGGGCAGCACGGCCATCGTGCCGCTGCCCTCGTCGCTCTGGGCCACGCTGCTCGCGGCGCGCAGCAGGCGGTCGCGGATTGCGTCCCAGCGCTCGCCCTCGGGGACCTCCTGCACGAGGATGCGCTGGCAACCGGCCCGGTCGAGGGTGCGCAGATTGTTGTAGAGGTCGCGCCCGTAGCTCTCCGGACGGCGTCCGGCGTTGATCCAGGTGACGTACTTGTGCGAGCGCAGCGGCAGGCGCTGTGCCAGCACCGCGATGCGCTTGCCGCCACCGGAGGCGGCGTCGGCCTGCGCGTCGATCTCGCCCGCCGGCACGATCGTCATGGGGGTCGCGGGTGCGTAGTGGCTGGGCGTGGCCCCGGGGACGCGCGGCGATTCGTGTGCTGCGCCGATCGTCAGCTCGCCGATCACGGCGCGGATCTGCGCGGCGGTGACGCTGCCCGGCCGCAGCAAGCGCACCGTCGGGCCCTCGAAGGAAACGATGGTGGACTCGAGCCCGATCTGGCACTCGCCGCCGTCGAGCACCACCCGCACCGCATCGCCGAGCTCCTCGCGCACGTGCTCGGCGCGCGTCGGCGAGAGGCGGCCGTAGCGGTTCGCGGAAGGTGCGGCGATGCCGCCGCCGAAGGCCGTGAGCAGCTGCTGCGCCATGGGATGGGCCGGCACGCGGATCGCGATCGTGTCCTGCCCTCCGGTCACGACGTCGTGCACGTGCGCGGCCCGCGGCATGACCATCGTGAGGGGACCGGGCCAGAAGGCTTCCGCGAGCCTGATCGCACCCTCGGGCACTTCACGCACCCAGCGGTGCAGGTACTTCGGACTGTCGAGGTGCACGATCACCGGATGGTTGGCGGGGCGTCCCTTGGCCTCGAAAATCCGCCGAACCGCGGCCGGGTTCTGCGCATTGGCGCCGAGCCCGTAGACGGTTTCCGTGGGGAAAGCCACCAGCTCGCCGTTGCGCAGCGCCTGCACGGCAGTCTCGATCTCGACCTGAGTGGCTCTGACGACGCGGACCATAGGATGGACGAATTCTAGCAAGCCGCGAGCGATAGAACCCGCTGTTGCAGCAAAGCATCAGCCCGCCACAACATCCTGTTGGCTCTCGGGAAAATTACTCCAGTGCCGTGCGCAGCCAGCCGCTCGGTGAGTGCGTGAGCTCGTACGCGGGCCAGTAGTGCTTGTCGAGCTTGAGCGTGATCACCTCGGGCGCGTTGTTCCAGGTGATGGTTTTCAGGCGCAGCGACGAGCGGTCGGGCCGGCCGGTGACGGCCTTCAGGAAGGTGTCGAGATCCGGCGTCGGCGCGCCGTCGACCTCGACGATGCGCCGGCCCGGGAAGAGCCCGTAGCGCGTCGCCGGCGAGCCATAGGCAAAGTACGCGACGTAGACGCCGAGGGGCGGAATGGCGCGCTGCGCGCTCATCGAGCGGTGCGGCGCCTGCAACGTCGCGCCGGCCCACTCGACTATGCGCTCGAGATCGCTTCCCGAGAGCTCCGCGGTCGGCACGTCGAGAGTTTGCTCCCCCTGGCCGCGCCACACGGTGACGTGCACCAGCTCCTTGTCAGCCGCGGCCCGCTCCACCTCGCGGAAACGCGTCACCACCTGGCCGTCGATGGCGAGCAGCAGATCGCCCTGCTGCAGGAGCCGCGCCGCCGGCGAGCCGCCCACGAGGCGCACCACCGACAGGACCTGGCGGCGCGTCGGGGTGTGCTGTGTCAGGCGCTGTGTCCAGCTCTCCGACAGGCCGAGCTCGCGCGCGTTCGCGAGCGGCAATGCGTTGAGCTCGGCCTCGAGCGAGTGCAGCGCGCGGGCGGTGCGCACCCGGTCGAGCATGTCGGCCGCCAGGTCGATCGGCACGCCCCGGTTCTCCTGGGCAAGCTCGCGACCGTTCTCATACGCGAAGCTCGACCAGGTGCCGAGCACGCTGCCCTCCTTGTCGGAGAGCACGCCGTCGAAGTCGGCCGGCGGATTGACCAGCTGCACGGTCTCGAGGTTACCGTCGCGGAAGCGCATGGTGCGCGACAGCGGCAGCTCGAGCGGCTCGATGCTCGCGATCTCGGTGGAGCGCGAGCGCATCTGGCTGTCGGCGCCGAGTCCCACGACCCATACCGGCTCGCCGGCGTTGAGCTCACGCGGGGCGAGCTTCGCGGATTTGACCGGCGTCGTGCCGATCAGCTTCGGGTCGTAGGCCACGACGGCGTAGTTGTGCAGCGGATGCACGTAGACGACGCGGCCCGGGACCTGCACCGTGCCCGCGAAGGAGATTTCGACGTCGCCGAGCGAGACCGGCACGGTGTTGCGGTCCACCACGACCAGTCCGCGGGCCGCGTCCACGACCAGCCCGGTGCCGTGATAGTTGCGCTCGGTGATGCCCGACACCGAGTACGGCATGTCGAAGGTCACCATGGCGAGCGAGGGGGCGAGCGAGTTCTGGCGGGGATCGCTGAACTTCGGAAAGACGGTCGAGCTCACCTCCGGCGGCTTCGGTGCGGGGCCCGGCGCGAGATCCTTGCAGTCCCAGAGGCCGCGCGTGTCGTCGCGGTCGCAGTGGTGCGCGGGGAACCACAGACGGTCCATGCGGACCGGGCGCAGCTGGCTGCCGTTGGGATCGTCGATGGTGCTGTAGCGCACCGTGGCATAGTCGCCGTTGCCGAGCTGGGCGAGACCGGCTTCGAACTCGGTGAGGCTGTCGGTGGCGTGACCGTTGAGCGCCGTGATCAGCGCGCCCCGCGGGATCGCCGCCGCGCTGAACACGTAGCCCGGATTGGCGACATACACGCCGCGGGCCGGCACATTGTAGGCGCGCGCCATCTGGTATGACATGCGGTTGACGACGGCGTCACCGAACTCGGCGTAGGCGCTCGGCGTGATCGCATTCAGGTCGCCGACCGGCAGCTGCGCCGACACCGGCTTGCCCCCGCGCTCGAGCTCGACTTCCACGTGTTGCCCGACGGAGTCGTCGAGCACTTCCTCGAGCGGCTCGAACTGCGTCACGTAGTGGCCGTTGAGGCGCACCAGGATGTCGCCCGGCTGCAGCACGCTCTCGCTCGGCGAGCCGGGCAGCACCTCGGTCACTACCAGCATGCCGGTGAAGCGCGGGAAGCTCTTGCGCACGTCGGCTTCGGTGCGCGGATCGAGCCCGAGGCGATCGAGCTCGTCGTAGGGCAGGTAGTTGAAGACGGTGTAGAGCGTGCCGCGCGGCACGGGCTTGCCCTCCTGGATGAGGGTCAGGGCGCGCCGTACGCGCCCCAGCGGCAGATAGAAGCTCGAAGCGGCACCGGTCGCACCGCCCGCATTGAGCCCGACCACCCGCCCGCGGATGTCGATCACCGGAGAGCCGGACGAGCCGCCGGAGGTACCGGAGGCCGCCTGCAGGTAAAAGGTGTTGAAGTCGTTGTACTTGGCGACGCCGTACTCAGGCGCATCGCGGTCGAGCCGGGCGAGCGTGCCGGCGAGGATCGACAGCTGCTCGCCGGCGTTGTTGCCGACCACGCGGATCTCGCGCCCGATCTGCGCGCCCTCCGGATAGAGCGCCAGGGCCTTCGGCTTGATGAAGCGCAGCTTCTTCGGGTCGTAACGGTAGAAGCCGAAGTCGTGGACCGGGTCGCGGTACACGGGGTAGAGCTGCACCTCCTCACGGTTGAGAAAGGTCGCCTCGGAAGTCACGGGTCCCGGCGTCACCACGTGGCGGTTGGTGAGGATCAACCCGCGCTCGGCATCGACCACGAAGCCGGTTGCCTGGGCGGTGGTGTTCCACTCGGTATCGAAGGCCCGCACCATGTCGAGGTCGATCGAGACCACGCTGCCCGCGATGCGCTCCAGCGTAACGGCCCAGTCGGGGTTGGCCTCGACCGCGGCCGCCTGTTGCGCAATCTGCGGAGCCGCCGCTGCCGGCGTGCTCGTGGCGGGAGCGCCCGCGGCCGGCGCG